>NZ_CP024808.1:1500000-1697207 GCF_002787055.1 Candidatus Nitrosotenuis aquarius | reverse complement strand
TAGCTCATAATCCTTTATCATGTAATTTAGTCAGAATTTGACATGAAGTCGTCCGAATTGGGCCTGTCTGCCATGTACAGGATACTCAAAAAGGCAGGCGCCGATCGCGTAAGCGACGAGTCGGCAGACGAGCTAAGGCGCGTCCTAGAAGAGATTGCAACCACAATAGCAAAGAGCGCAGTAGACATGTCAAACCATGCTGGGCGCAAGACAATTCGCGGCGAAGACGTCAAGCTTGCTTCAAAGACGTTTATCAAGTAAAGAGTTTAATTCTGTTGGATTTTGTTTTTTTCTGTTGGTGAGGTGGCAGAGCGGCTATGCGTTCGCCTGCAAAGCGAATCTATAGGGGTTCGAATCCCTTCCTCACCTCCTAATTTACAATTATGGTTCCTTCCATCCATGGATGCAGTCTACAATAATAATGGAATTCTCCCGGCGTGTCAAAAGTAAATGAAAATTTGTCCTCTGGTGCTATTTGCCCGCTTTCCACCATTCCATCTGGCGTGTCATAGTACCCCGTGGTAACAGTATGCAGTCCCCTGTCTTGATTTATCCAGGTTATCGTCTTGCCGGAATCAACTGTAATGGTTGTTGGAAGATAGCATTCTGTTGTTTCACATCCGGGCCTTGAAGACAGCATTACAATTGAGACGGCGTTTTCTGGCATAATTTCTTCAGTAGGAGTCCCTTGTGGTATCTGCTCAGAGCTGGGCTGACTGTACGTTAGTGCCAGGCTTGCAATTATGGCAACGATTGCAGCTCCGATCAGGACAAGATATTTTTTCACAACTCGATTTGACATGGTGATTATTTTTGCCTACGCATGATTACATTAGGTCATTATACAATAACCTGCCATTCTAAAGCCAGCACTACCACACCATACCATGGCAGAAAGAAGTAATGGTTTGCTAGAATACATTCCAGGCTCACAGTCGTTATTGATTCAAAAAAAGGCAGAGCAGCCATTGGAGGGATTTTCCGAGAACATCAAGGACAGTATAATAGAATATGTCGAAAGTGGAAAAAGCGACGTAGAAAAAGGCTACAATTTCCTGCACTGGGTCTTGACTCGGGTGTACGAGGCAACAGAAGACGACGCTTCAGACTCTATAATCGATGGTGCAAACGATCTTGGAATTGACGCTTATCTGCCAGTGGATTTTTCAGACAATAAAATAAGATTATTTCAGTCAAAATACGGCACTGCACACTCTGAAGAGGCAATTGCCAAGTTCAAAGAAGACGTCAGAAGGCTGTTAAGCAAAGACATCACCAAGATGAGGCCAGAGCTTGCAAACCTAGTAACAAAGATCCAAGAAAAAAACCTCAAAGTCGAGTGCTGTTATGTTACAAACCAGCCGGTAAACTATGACGGTGATGACACACTAGAGATAATGGGCTTGGATAAAATTGTCAAGTCGCTATGGGATCGAATAAAAAAACCAGCGGCGGGAAAAAAATCCAAGATACGACTGGAAGAGAGAATTCGCTACAAAAACACCGTAGTCGGCATACTAAAGCTTCGAGAGCTGACAGATTTTGTCATTAAAAACAGGGACTATGTCTTTGAGTCAAACATCAGGCAGTGGATGCAGTTTAAGACAAACGTAAACAAGGGAATTCGAGACACATTACAAAATTCTCCTGACAAGTTCTTTTACTATAACAACGGAATCACAATCGTAGTTAGCAATTTTGAGGAGCTAGAAGACAATACTCTGATGTTGCACGCACCGCAAATAGTAAACGGTGCGCAGACATCAAACTCTATTTTAGATCATGCCAAGAGAACCAACAACTTGGACGGCAGCATCACGGTCACCATAATAAGAGCAGACGACGAGCTGGACCAAAACAACATCACAAAATACAGAAACTCGCAAAACTCTGTACGAGGAAAGGATCTAGTATCGCTGATGGATTTTCACAAGTCTGTCAAATCCCAGCTTGAAAACCGGGGATACTTTTACGAAATACAGGCAGGCTCGTTTGATTCCAAGACAAAGTCGCAGCAGGGTGAGTTCAAGGGCGACACTACATACAACAAATACCTGCCTGACAATCACAAAAAAGTAATTGTTGCAAAAGACGCAATACAGGCTTTGGTTGCAGGAATTGAGCAAAGACCAACCGAATCATACAGTTCACCTGCGCAGTTTTTGCCTCGCGGAAGCAAATACGACGATGTATTCAATGAAAACCTAAAGGATGACTACAGACTGCTGCTCTATCCGTATTTGGTAAAAGAATACGCCAAAAAATCACTAGGTTATGGAAAACGTGGAGGGCACAAGACAAAAAGATACGCTACATTGTTTTTTGTCGCAGTGTACTTTAGAATAATACACAAAGGCATCCTGAACACAAAAGGTGACTTCAAAGAAGACATTGCCAAAGTAGAGCCAATCTTTAAGAGCTCCAAGCTCAACGAACGCATTCTAAAACTAACAGATGGCGTAGTGACAAGATTTCTCGAAGATACGGTAGTAGAAGATGAAATTGAGCGAGCAAACACCAAGCACAACTTCTTTTCCCATCACGTATGGAATGAGGCAATGTTACGCGTAGTGGATAAGAAAATACGCCAAGAAGAAGAGGAAATCGAGAGCATCAGAAAACTAGTCAACAGTTTATTGTAAAGCGATAGTTGCCAGCCATGGTAAAAATTGCAGGAGATTTACAATGGCCAGACAATCTACCGCAGCTTTTTCTGAGACACACCATTATTTAACAAATTTTTTGATCACACCAAAAAATGGCCATGATTTTTATATAGACACAAAAAAATCCACATTGCTTGGCTGACGCAGACAAATGCGCATTATGCAAAGGACCAGTGCCACACAAATACGTGGGAATGCCGGAATGGAACATCAAAGGAGTTTTGTGCGGCAAATGTTATTCACAAAAGATCTATGAGCACTATCCCGGCGAACATGTCCGAGTCAGCATGGACGAAAAATAACTAGGCAGAATTTTTGTACTTGTTCACATAAAGGCAATTCCATGCAACAGGGTCGTCCTTGACATCTTTTTCCTCTAGGAATTTGATGTCAGTTACAGTCTTCTTTTTCTTGAGCAGTCGGAGTTCAAATGTTTGGAACTGTTCACAGCCGCATCCGTCTGCTTGGCACTTGCCGTCATGATCTTCTTTGGTGTGTGTACAGTTACACACTGCATCGTCCTTGACGTCTTTTTCTTCTTTTTGTGAATAGGTTGCAAACCTAAAGTACGCCTCACCCAGATGTCCCTTTTTGAATCTGGCATAGTGAGCAGACTTGGGCAACAGCTTGAAAAATGCCATGTTGTGGCCCGGTCTTCTGGTTTCAGATGCGACAATAAACCAGTAATGATCGCCCGTCTCTACGAATCTCAGTTTGATGTCATGGTCGCCCCACCAATGGACGTATTCGTTCCAGATGTCGGTTGCCTTTTTCCGATCAGAAAAGAGCGGAACCACATTCATTCGCAGATCAAAATACCTATAGGCCACGCCAAGAAAATCATCATACCAAGCAATCGTACCGGACACTTTGTTCGGGGGTTTGTGTTTGGTTATTAAGCAATCGTGAGAAAGGTTAATACCCTTATATCCTAGAATTACACTCGAAGTACAATGGCCACATATCGTACCAGTATGCAAATAGTAGCAGATCTGCTAACAGCTACTGAACAGTGTGGACAAGAGGGAATCAAGGTAACATCGCTTCTAACACAAGCAAATCTGTCACACTCTCGACTAGCCAAGTTCATTGAAAACTTGACTGGAGCAGGACTGATAAACAAAATCGAGTTTGATGGAAAGAACACCTATGTCATCACACCAAAAGGAAGACAATACCTAGAATCTTACAAGCGATTCCATGACTTGGCACAAGGCTTCGGTCTAGATCTTTAGTACTATTTAGAACTTTTTCGAGTTTTTCGTTCCTTGTATGTAGAATATCCAACTATGATGAATGCCCCTGCCAGCTGCGCATAAAACAATTCCAGGCTTGGGGGCTCCTTGAAAATGGCAAATCCCATTCCCATCGTCAGAACAATTAGCATCATTAGGAGATACTTGTCCACAATATCAGACAGCAAACAAACAATATATCTTTTCGATTATTCTGCCTCTTATGAGCAAGGTCCTTGAGCTAATCGGATTCGCACTAATTGGCGGAACGATCTATTCTTTTGTTGGTATGACAAATGATCCGCTTCGATGGCCAGTGTTTTGGGGATGCGCAGGCGGCGCACTTGCAATCATAATGTACAACCGCGCAAAAAGAAAACGAAAACAAGCTTAGCTGATCAGTGGATCATGCTGTACTGATCACAAACCGACAGATCTATAAAGGAGCATTTTATGATATTTTTTGGGGAGTATGACAGAGCAGACTAACAAATGGTGGGAAGGTCTCGCCAAAGAACTTGAAGTCGACATCGAAACCCTTGATGAATAATTTTTGATCGTAAAGAAGCCCCGAGTGGGATTTGGACCCACGACCTAAAGTTTACGAAACTTTCGCTCTACCAGGCTGAGCTATCGAGGCATGGAGGGCAGTGTTATCAGAGTTTATAAAAAGCATTTCAGGTTTCTGACCATTGAAAAAATCCATTTCTGGGATTCGCGGAATTTTCGGAGACGATCTGACGCTTCCAGATGTTTTGGAGTTTTGTAGAAACTTTGCCCATGCAATACCATCAAAAAAGTGCGTCGTAGGACATGACACTAGGCCGTCAAGGGAGATGGTAAGTAGTGTTGCAATAGCCGCCCTCCTAGAGTGCGGAATCGACGTGTACAATTTGGGAATGGTGCCAACCCCAGTGGTATTCCGAGAGGCAAGAAAATATGATGCAGGACTGATAATCACGTCATCACACAATCCACTGCAATGGAATGGTCTGAAATTCATCATAAACGGTCGCGGGCCAAATGAACGGGAATTTGCCCACATCATCAAGAAAAAGCAACATAAAATCGCAAAATTTGGTACAGAACACAAAATCACCTCAAGTTATGTGGACGATGCGGTAGAAATTATCGGCAAAATAAGACACTCACCTAAGATAGCAATAGACATCGGAGGAGGAGCTGCGGCAAATGTTGCCCCCCTGCTTTTAAAAAAACTAGGATGCCAGGTACATATCATTAATGAAAAATCCGCTAGCCGTGGCCCAGACCCGACAGCAGACAAGCTTACACAGTTGGTTTCTGCAAGCAAAAAGAACGACATCGGGTTTGCCTTTGATCTTGATGGTGACAGACTAGTAGTTGTAAAAGACGGCAAAAAGCAATCACCTGACACTACACTTGCATTAGGTGTCATCAAGGCACTAGAACTAGGCTACAAGAAATTCTGTCTTAGCATAGATACCAGCATTGCAGTCGAAAAATACATCAAAGAACATGGAGGTTCAGTGGTTCGCTCAAAGGTCGGCGAGGCAAACGTCATTGATGCAATGTTAAAGCAAAGGTGCCAAGCAGGAGGCGAGGGAAGCAGTGGTGGATTTATTCTGCCAGAATTTAACATGTGCCGGGACGGAATTTTGACATCGGGACTAATTGCTGCAATGACTGGCAAAAAAATAATCGATAAAGTAATAGAGTTTGTTGCTAGTTATCATCAGCTTCGAACCAAAATTGATGTTGAATCACACCTGCACGACAAAACACTTGTCATACTAGAAAAGAAGCTAAGGCAAAAATTTGGAAGAACGATCACTATTGATGGAATCAAAGTCACAATAGACGAAGACACTTGGGCATTGGTTAGAAAGTCAAACACCGAGGACATTATCAGAATATCTGTAGAGTCAAATGACTTGAGCAAGGCTCAACAGATTCAAAAAGAGATCACCATCCTAACAAGACAAAGCCATGACCAAGCTAGATGAAAAAAAGATAATTTCCATTTTACAGAAAAATCTAGTCTCAACTACTCATGAAGATGTGGAAATATTTCGCCTAGGCAAAAATTTTGGCGTAATCAAAACAGACACACTGGTACAAAGCACGGATGTTCCACCACAGATGAGTCCAGAGCAGATTGCCAAAAAAAGCATGGTTGCACCGCTAAGCGATTTTGCATCAAAGGGGGTAAAGCCAAAGCACGGAATCATTTCCGTGTCGTTGCCGCGCAACTATCCAAGAACAAAACTAGTAAGACTCGCATCTGGGTTCAGAGAGGCGTCAAGGCAGTTTGGCGTAAAAATTCTTGGCGGAGACACAAACGAGGCAAAGGAAATCGTGATTTCAGTCATGTTGTTTGGTGTTGCCAAGAAAATAACTCCACGAAGCGGCGCCAAAGTCGGCGACATCATAATCACCACCGGAACATTTGGCAAGACAGGGGCAGGCCTGGGTATTTTGCTAAAGAATGGCAGATCTAGCGGCAAATTCAGAAAAGATGCCATCAATTCTGTCATAGAGCCAAGACCGCAGCTCAAATTTGGCGTTTTGGCCTCAAAGTATCTTGATTCCTCAATGGATTCTAGTGATGGGCTATCAACTACTCTGATAGAGCTTGCAAGTGCAAGCAAAAAGAAATTTGTCATTAGTACCATACCAAAAGAAAACGGATTGGATGAATTTGCAAGGGCAAACAGGAAAAATCCCCTAGATCTTGTGTTTAACTCTGGAGAAGAATACGAGATAGTCGCAACCGTTTCCCAAAAAAACCTGCCAAGACTGGAAAAGATTGCCAAAAAGTGCAAGATAAGTCTGATTCAGATTGGCCATGTGCAAAGCGGCAAAGGTGTCTTTTTACAGTCTGGAAAAAAGCAAATCCCAATCAAAAACAAGGGATGGCGGCATTTTACATAATTTGCCGCTCAGCTAGCCGACATAGCTTTTTAAAACCACCAAACTTTGGGTAACCAATGTCAGAAGAACAAGTCGACAAGTGGGGTATTGCTCACATCTATAGTAGCTACAACAATACCATAGTACACATGACTGATCTTACTGGCGCGGAAACCGTGGCAATCAGCTCCGGCGGTGTGCACGTAACAGCTGACAGATACGAATCATCCCCATTTGCTGCAATGAAATCATCAAACGCAGTAGTAGAGGCAGCAAAGGCAAAAGGCTTTACTGGCTTTCATATCAGAGTGCGAGCAGTAGGCGGCGTAGGCTCTCGAGTTCCAGGACCTGGTGCACAAGCAGCCATTAGAGCACTGGCAAGAGGCGGATTCAAAATCGGTCGAATCGACGATGTCACACCAATTCCTCACGACACCACACGAAAGAAGGGTGGAAAGAGAGGAAGAAGAGTCTAGGCATCAATCAGCTTTACTTTGGTTTTACAGCCTTTGGCTTGAAAATAATCCGCAATAAAAAAAGTAAATTTTTCTTCAGGCTTGCCTTTGTACCTTCGGATCATATCATCGAATTTTTGGTTTATTGCCTCTTGCAAGCTTGGCTTTATCCAGAGTCGAAAAAATGTCCAGCCAAATCGCGATGTGGGCTCGCCAAACACAAAGTCATTTGGCAGGCCAAACTGTGACGCCATGTCTGCTAACGCGTTGTTAATCAGGCGCTTGTCTTCTAGAAAATCAGTCGAGCTTACTTCAAATATTTTCATTTTCATCAGTCTTGCTTAGCTTATCTGATAGTGAGACGAATTTTCCGTCTTGCTCGATGTTGATCTTGGTTTGCATTCGCACATGGATTCCAACTGATCTGAACAATGCCAAGAGCTGTCCGCCGTCGATTTCTTCATTTATTTCTCCAGTCTGAAACAATTGGCCTAGCCTATCAATTACCATTTTTGCCTCATTTGGGAATTGTGATTCGGCATTTTGCAGTACCTCCATTCCTCGATATCCAAGATGAGAAATCACAATTTCCCTATATGATGGCTGGGCTGCAGCCTGTGTTTTTTCTTGTTTTTGAGACTGGGACGCAATGTTTTTTCTCATCTCTGCTAGGCGCCTTGCCTTGAGTGCTTCTAGTTCTCTGTCTTCGCTCAACCCTTTATCACGCCAATTGGGACTAGCTTTGCCACCTTGGTTGCAATTCCTAACTCATGTGATACGTTTACTACTGCATCCACGTCTTTGTACGCCTCTGGTGTCTCTTCGACTACGCCATCCCTAGTCAATGATTTTATGAAAATTCCTTTATCACTTAGTGATTTTTTTACCTGTTCTTCTGTAAAGTCGCGCCTCGCCTTTGAGCGTGACATCATTCGTCCTGCACCGTGCGCAGTAGAACCAAAGCTTAGGCTCATCGAGTTTGGCTTGCCAAGCAAAATCCAGCTGCCAGTTCCCATTGAACCTGGAATCAAAACAGGTTGGCCCAGGTCTCTGTACTTTGATGGAATTTCATCCCTGTTTGCAGGAAATGCTCTAGTTGCACCTTTGCGGTGAACTACTACTGATTTTTCTTTGCCGTCAATTTTGTGCTTTTCAACCTTGGCAATATTGTGTGCAACGTCATATACTAGCTTCATATCCAAGTCTGCCTCTGTGCTCTTGAAGACTCGCTCAAATGATTTTCTAGTCCAGTGAGTCAGCATCTGTCTGTTGCTCCACGCAAAATTCAGTGCGGCAAACATTGCTTTTCGATATGATTCACCCTCTTCGGATGTGTTTGGCACGCATGCAAGCTCTCTGTCTGGCAGATCGATGTTGTATTTTCGTAAAGCTTGTTCTGATACCCGTAGATAATCAGAGCAGATCTGGTGGCCAAATCCCCTAGAGCCGCAGTGAATCAAAACTGTAACGTTTCCTTCTTGGATCCCCATTCTTTTTGCCGCCTCTTCGTCATAGATTTTTTCTATTTTTTGCACCTCAAGGAAATGATTGCCAGAGCCAAGACTTCCTAGCTGTGGTGCGCCTCGCTTTCTTGCGGTATTGGATACTTTGCTTGGGTCTGCATTTTTTATTTGGCCGTTTTCTTCGCAGACATCGGCATCGTCTTCGGTTCCATAACCGTGATCAATTGCCCAGTTCACGCCGCGAACTAGAACCTCGTCTAATTGAGAATAGTTTAGCTTGATTGCGCCTTCGGAGCCAACGCCTGAAGGAATTGAATTGAAAAGGTCTGTTACTAGTTCCTTTAGTTTTGGCCTAACCTCTTTTTCTGATAAATTCATTCTCAGTAATCTGACACCACAGTTGATATCATAGCCGACACCCCCAGGGCTGATCATTCCCTCTTCTGCATCCATTGCTGCAACGCCACCCACTGGAAATCCATATCCTTCGTGTCCGTCTGGCAGAACCACTGCACTGCCTTGGATTCCTGGCAGAGTTGCCACATTCATTGCCTGAGATAGAGTCCTGTCAGTCATCATTTTTGCAATTAGTCCTTCGTCTGCGTAAATTGTGACTGGAACCTTCATGCCCTTGCTGGAATCAGCATCTATTTGGTATACGTTATCTCGAATTTTTTTTGGTGTAATACCTGACATTATCGATTAAGCTGTTTGGTTGCAATTTAAATCATAAGTAGATTTATTTTTGATACGATTCCAAAGTTAATTATTGCCTATTTTACCAATTGACAGCGGCCGATATGGCACAAAAGAGATGCTTGCTGTCTTTGATGATCAGAAAAAAATAGACTATCAGTTGCAAATCGAGGGAGCAGCTGCCATTTCACAGGGAGAAATTGGCATGATTCCAAAAAAATCTGCCCAAAACATTTTTGCCGCATCAAGATCCGGTAAAATCTCTGCCAAGCGGGTAAAGCAGCTAGAGGCAAAATCAGATCATGACACTGCTGCTCTGGTAGAAGCACTAAGTGAGAAATGCCAAGTAAATGCAAGGCCGTGGATTCACTATGGTTTAACAAGCAACGACTTGGTTGATACCAGCACATCAATGCAGATGAGAGACGCACTAGCAATAATAGAGCCAAAGGTCGCAAGACTGGCTCTGCTTTTGGCAAAAAAGGCAATAGAGCACAGAGAGGTTCCAGCAGTTGGACGAACGCACGGCCAGCACGCAAGTATCATTTCATTTGGATTAAAATTCGCAAACTGGGCATCCGAGATGGCAAAACACGTAGAGCGAATCGAAGAGATAAAAAAGCGAGTTCTGTTGTGCAAGACACTTGGTGTAGTAGGTACTGGCTCACTAATGGGTGCAAAGGCAATCGAGGTCCAAAGACGAGTCTCAAAAAGGCTAGGATTGTTCCCAGTAGAGGTCACCACTCAGATCATACCGCGAGAGCGATACGCAGAATATGTTTTTCAGCTTGCTCTAATTGGAAGCACACTAGAAAAAATCTCAATAGAGATTAGAAATTTGCAGAGAACCGAAATCGCCGAAGTGGCAGAGCATTTCAAGGAAGGTCAGATGGGAAGCAGTGCAGTTCCAGTCAAGAGAAACCCAATCAAAAGTGAGCGAATATCATCACTGTCAAAGTTATTGCGCAGTCAGATGAGCGCATCATTTGAAAACATCCCCCTATGGCATGAGCGAGACCTATCAAACTCGGCAAACGAGAGATTCACAATACCAATGTGCTCCATTTTGCTTGATGAAATGCTAGAGACGATGCTCAGAATCATTGACAAGTTACGAGTAAACACGGAAAAGATAGAGCAAAACCTGTATGTCACCAAAGGGCAAATCTTTGCAGAATTTGTCTTGGAGGCCTTGATCAAAAAAGGCGTTCCAAGATTTGTTGCATATAGAGATGTCCAGCGAGTTGCATTTGAAGCCCATGACAAGGGAATCGATTACTCTGATGCAATCAAAAACGACAAAGCCGTTTCATCAAAGCTAACAGAAAGTGAAATAGACGAAATATTTACGCCGCAAAGCCACTTGGGTGCAGCGCCTCAAATAATCACAAACGTAAACAATACAGTAAATAAAATCTGCAAAAAATTCATCTAGACTTTAGCAGTGCTTTGTGAATCATAGAGCCATACTGTAATGCCTTTTTTCTTGCATTTGCAGACAAATCCGGAACGCCCACTTCAATGGCAAGCTTTCGTATAATGTGCTTTCTTTGCAGATCATTTTCATCTGTAATTTTCTGATCTATTGGAATGGTCTTGGCAAATTTGATAAAATCCTCAGACAATAACGGTTGGACTATTTTGACGCCAAACTCAAAGCAGATCTGATTTATTGCTCTCATCATATTGATTTCATTGTCTAGCTTGGCATCCATCAGAACCATTACGGCATCATTTCCTTGTTTTATTGCGTCCCGGTACCCATTATAGCCACAAAACAACTCATCTATTCCATTTGCCGTTACCACCATATCCAACCCAAGACTTTGTGCAAGCTTGGATACATGATAAAATGCAATACTGTTTTCATTCCAAGACAGATTGTCAGTGTTTATTGTGGTGTTGATTTTTTTTGAAATGGAATCAAACTCGTCAGGATTTATCTCCAAGACATGATGTGGTAATTTGAGAAATTCGTTGACTTGTTTTGCAAATTTAATGTCATGTGAGTCTGCAAATCCTATTGTGAGTAATGTAACATCATAATTCATTATGTTGCATAGTTTGGCAATCAGGGTGCTGTCAACTCCGCCAGAAAATGCAATTCCAATTTTTTTAGACGGCACAGTTTGCGTTATTGCAGATTTGATTTTTTCCAACAACACACCAAGATTCATGTTTTTGCAATTATACCCCCATACAAAGAAGTTACTGTTTGGTAAAGACTATTATCCAATTGTTATACCACAGTATAATGAGACCAATGTCACTATCTGATGAGCAAATCAAAAACGAACTAAAATCATTAAGCGGTTGGGCAGTAAAAAACGGCAAACTGCACAAAGACTTTGCATTTTCTGATTTTGTCGAAGCATTTTCGTTTATGACCAAAGTCGCCTTGCATGCAGAAAAGATGAATCACCATCCAGAATGGTTCAATGTGTATAACAGAATCACAATAGACCTAATGACTCACGACGCTGGCGGCATTACACAAAACGATGTTGAGCTTGCCAAGTTCATCGAGTCTGCAATCTAGGCTCAGCAGCTCTATTGAATATATAGGCACAAAACAGAGGCATTTTGCAAATGACACTGACCAATTCCACCATACTAGATTCGGATTTTAGATACATTGACAAAAACGGTACTCTGTTAAAATCAAGAACGGAATTATCCATCGCACAGATGCTCTCGTTTTTGGGAACATCATACGAATACCAGCACAAGTTGACACTGTCAAGCGGAAAAACAGTACTGGTTGATTTCAAAACAAGCGACGGCAAGCTAATCGAGGTAATTGATTCAGAGTCAGACATTGCAAAATACAAGGAGATAAAATCAGACAACCACACCATCATGGCAATAGGCCATCCACAGTTTGCTGCAAAGCTCAAAGAGCTAGAAGAGATTGTGTTTTACGACACCAAGGACGCCCAATCCGGCTCTATCTTCATTGAGGACCCATCGTTTGCATTTGACTATGCGCATATTTTACCACTAGTTGAAAAATGCTCCATTCTGCACGGCCACACATCCACTGTTCTAGTGGAGTTAGTAGGTGATATGAAAAACAATTTGCTAATTGATTTTGGTGAGGCAAAAAAAATCATCAAAGAAGTAATCGGAATTTTGGATCATAAGTTCTTCATAAACAGAAAATACCTCAGAACAGAAGATCAATCACATTATAGAATATCATTTGAGGGACCAAAGGGAATGTTTGACATGCAAGTACCAAAAAATACCACATTTCTCCTAGAAGGCGAAGCTACAGTGGAAAATCTCTCTACTGAGATAATCAAGCTCCTAGTGCCCAAGCTACCAAAGAACATTGAAGCCGTAGGCGTATACATTTACGAAGGATACAACAAAGGCGCACACCTGATTTCCAAGATTTCCAAGTATTAGGCATGGAACCAAAGATCAAAGAGACCGCATGGAATCCAGAGCTTGAAGCAAAGATCCTAAAACAGTGGGTAGACTCTGGCCTGTACGATTTTGTGCCTGAAAACAAGAATTTTGTCATAGACACACCCCCTCCATATCCGTCCGGTAGGCCTTGGCACATTGGAGCGGCAGCTCACTATTCCCAGATAGACATGATAGCTAGAACTGCACGAATGAACGGCAATCATGTGTATTTTCCAATTGGTATAGACCGAAATGGACTGCCAGTAGAACTATACACAGAAAAAAAGCACAACATCAGGATGCAGGAAACGGAGCGAAGCAAGTTCTTGGAGTTGTGCAAGAGTTCTCTGGACGACCTAGAAGCAGAAATGTTACAGATAATGAAAAGCCTAGGACTCTCTGGCAATTTTGCAAACTATTACAGAACAGACTCTGAAGAATACAGAATCCTGACACAATCCACCTTTATTGAATTATGGAAGCGCGGAACAATCTACAAGGCGACTCGCCCAAACAACTACGACTGGGTTTCTGGCACCACAATTGCCGATGCAGAGATCCAATACCAAGACATTCCAACCAAGCTAGTTTACATGAAATTCAAAATCAAGGATTCAGATAGAGAAATCATCATAGCTAGTACCAGACCAGAATTGCTCTGCGCATGTCAGACCGTAATAGTAAATCCAGACGATTCAAGATACCAAGATGTCATTGGAAAACAAATCATTGTTCCAGTGATTAACAGAGAGGTCACTATCAATACACATCATTCCGCACAGATGGAGTTTGGTTCCGGTGCAGTAATGGTCTGCTCGTATGGTGATCAAAACGATGTTGCTCTATTTCGAGAAATGAAGCTAGAAGAAATTGTTGCAATTGGGATGAACGGCTTGATGACAGAGTCTGCCGGAAAATATGCAGGCCTCAAAGTCAAGCAGGCAAGAAACCAGATAGTCGAAGACCTACAAAATGCTGGACTAGTTGAGAAAATTGAGGAAATTACGCATAGAACTCCTGTTTCTGAGCGCAGCAAAATCCCAATTGAAATCATACCCATGGAGGAATATTACGTAAAGCAGATTGATGTTATAGAAAAAATTCGCGAAATCGGACAGAAAATCAAATTCTATCCAGATATGCACAAGCAAATCCTGATGAATTGGTTGGATTCGATTTCAATTGACTGGCCTATATCCAGAAGACGATACTATGGAACAGAGATCCCAATCTGGTACTGCAAGGCTTGCTCAGAGCCACATGTTCCAACTCCTGGAAAATACTACAAACCATGGGTGGATCCTGCACCATTTGACAAGTGCACAAAATGCGGAGCAAGTGAGTTTGTTGGAGAGACAAGAACATTTGATACTTGGATGGACTCGTCAGTCTCACCATTATTCATCTCAAAGTACAACAAGGATTCAGAATTTTTCAAAAAGACCTATCCAGCGACTCTACGACCACAGGCTAAAGACATTGTTCGAACCTGGCTGTACTATACCATACTGCGATGCGAGCAGCTGACTGGCTCCAGTCCATGGTCTGAAGCTTGGATAATGGGATACGGCCTAGACGAGAAGGGAATGAAAATGTCAAAGAGTAAGGGCAATGCAGTGGATCCACTACCAATAATTGAGAAATTTGGAGCAGATACTTTTCGATTCTGGAGTGCATCAGAGATCAACCATGGTTACGACTTTAGGTGCTCTGAGCAAAAAATAGAGGCGACAAAGAAGTTCCTATCCAAGCTTTGGAATGTATCTCGATTCATTTCCAGTTATAGTATAATAGAAAATGCAGAGCCAACTGCAACTGACAAGTGGATCCTATCAGAATTGGACCGAGTCATTGCAGAATGCCAAAAAGGATACTCTGAATACAACTTTTTTGTGCCTGCAATATCAATTCGCGAGTTCACCTGGAATTTGTTTGCAGCCCACTATATTGAGATGGTAAAGGCGCGTGCATATGGAGAAGGCTTTACAGAGGCAGAGAAAAACGCTGCAATCTACACCTTGCACAAGGTTTTATCCACAATACTGCTCTTGCTTGCGCCAATTTCGCCATTTATCACGGATCATCTCTGGCAGGAACTATACTCTAAAGAAACAATCCACAAACAAAAACGCCCAAATTCAGAAGGCTTTGTAGACATGAGTCAGTACACAAAGGAAATTGAAGAATTCAATTCCAAAGTTTGGAATGAAAAGAAATCAAAAGGGTTGTCACTCAAGGACACCATAACGATAGAAATCCCAGAATCACTCAAACAGTTTGCAAAGGATTTGATTCCAATGCATAGAATTCAGTAGAGTTTTCAGACATTATTTGTTTTACAGTTATTTCCTAGACAACAATGCAAAAATTCCACCCAGTGCATATGATATTGCAATTAGTATCCTAGACAAAAACACCGCAAATGGCTGATTATCCAAAAATATCGTATTATCAATTTGCACTGCAACTGCAACAAATGCCAGCGATACAGCACCTACCATCAGTTGCTCGTTGTTTGCCAATCCACTAAATCGTCGCATGAAAATGTACGTAGAAAGATTGCCAAGGCCAATACCAAACAATATCAAATATTGAATCATTGATGGAAACGCTGCAATTAACGCAAATGGCAAAGCCCAGCATAGGCCGTTTACTGCCTTGACTGGAGTAGGCCAGCTGACGCTGTTTTTCATTCTCTGTCGAATCCTCATCAGTTTTGCCCGAGATTTTGCAAAATACGCACCAAAAGGAATGCCAAATGAGGCAATCCACACTATAATATACCAAAACATGGGATAGTTCTGCAGTGAAATCATCAGGCTAAGTGTAGATGCGACAGATACTGCAACTGACACCAAAACAAAGAGAACTCCAAATGCTCTTCTTATTTGTAACAGCTGATCATCCAATGATACACTACAAAATCCAGAACAATATTATCGATGAGATTATTTTTTGTTGTTTTGTGGTTTAGGCTTTGAGTTGTTTTGCTGTTTTGGTTTTTGATTTTGTGGTTTTTGGTTGCTCTTGATTTGCGGTTTTATCATCGATACAAAGTATCGATGCCATGAAACATCGCCGGTCAGCTCCGGATGAAATGCAACGCCCAAGATGTTTCCTTGTTTTACTGCAACCACTTTTTCATTGAATTTTGATATTGTCTGAACGTCCTTGCCAATTCCTTCAATTGATGGGGCGCGAATAAACACACCGCGGGATTTTGGAATTCCTATTGGTTGTGCAGATATTTCCGCCTCAAATGAGTCGCGTTGTCGTCCAAACGAGTTTCTCTCCACTCGCACATCTAATAATTCCAATAATGGCTGGTCCATTTTGCCAACAACTCTGTCCTTGGCATTTTTTGAAAGCAAAATCAGGCCTGCGCATATTCCAAAGACAGGCATTCCTTTTTGGATTTTGTCCTTGATTGTCTTGATTGCACCATTGACCAGAGACATTTGGCCCATCATGGTGCTCTCGCCCCCTGGCAAGATCAATGCGTCCAGTTTTGAAATCTCCGATGGTGTCTTTACTTGTCGCACAATACCTTTGATTCCTGCTCGTCCAAGGGCTGCACGAGTTGCAGCAATGTTTTCTGCAACATCTCCTTGCATTCCTAAAACGCCAATGTTTACGCTCATGCCGTGCTACCACGTTCTTGCATTCGTAGTTCCAAATTCTTTACATCAAGGCCTAGCATTGATTGTCGCTCATCTATCATTCTCTGGGCTTCTTTGACCTTGTCCGCATCTTCCCAGAATGTAGTAGCCAATACGATTGCTCGCGCTCGTTCTTTGGCATCCTCTGCCTTGAATATGCCAGAGCCAACAAAGATTCCATCGCATCCAAGTGACATCAAATATGCCGCATCTGCTGGTGTTGCAATTCCGCCTGCCGCAAAATTCACAACAGGTAATCTGCCAACTCTAGCAGTTTGCTCCACCAGATCATATGATACTTTGAATTCTCTTGCAATTCTGACCAAGTCCTGGTGATCCCCAGAATCATAAACTGATTTAATTAATCGTAATTCATCATTTACTTTTTTGATGTGTGTTACTGCTTCTGCAACATTTCCAGTTCCCGGCTCACCTTTGGTCCTAATCATTGCAGCACCTTCCTCTATTCTTCGCAATGCTTCTGCAAGAGATCTTGCACCATTGACAAATGGAGTTGTAAAGTCCCATTTCCAGATATGATGGGTTTCGTCTGCTGGGGTTAGGACTTCGGATTCATCAATCATGTCCACGTTTGTCTCTTCTAGTACGCGAGCCTCATAGACATGGCCTATTCTACACTTTGCCATGACAGGAATTGTTACTGCATCCATTATTTCCTCAATTACTCGTATGCTTGCAGTTCTTGCAACTCCACCTGCCTTTCGCACATCGGATGGTAATTTGTCTAAAACCATTACAGAGACGGCTCCTGCTTCTTCTGCTATTTGGGCCTGCTCTACTGTTGTGACATCCATGACTACACCATTTTTTAGCATGTGAGCAAATCCGCGCTTGAGTGTGGATGTTCCGCGTACCGTAGAAAACGCACCTACTCGCTCACTTACTTTTCCCTTTGCGCTAGGTAGGTCGCCGGAAAGTGGAATCATAGAGGAAATGGTTGAATTTGCATATTTATAATACGCGACACAATCGACCCAAAAATCACACAATAGACAATTCAGAGTTGGTGTTTTTCATTGCGCGATGAATCATTCTCACAAACAAAAACATTCCTGCAAGTATTACAAATCCCGATATCCCAAATATTACAAAAGGCTGAGGAAAAGACCCAGCACTCACAATCACATCGCCAATTGTTCTAATTGCAATTGCCGATATTATCAAGATCAATGGAATGTGATTAAAGTCCAAAAACCTAATTGATTTTTCAAGTATTGGCGGAATCATAATCGGCAAATACAGCATTATTGTTATGCCAATAAAGCCGATTGCAATATAGTGTATTGTCAGATCATACAGCGCAAAGTTCGTCAGATGCATAGCATGAATTGTGCCCAGAAGCAGCCCTGCAAGCAAAAATCCGTATGCAATTCTTGAGTGTAGAATTATTGTGTGGTATCTTTTCTTTTTCTCACCAGATATCAGCTTGAGAATCTCGGTGTCATCAAACCCTCCAAAAACATACAAAGACAACACGAAACACGACACTGTTGCTATCAAAGATATGTTAAATGCAACATCGAGAATCATGGATGGAAAGATTCCAGATGCTAACGCAAATGCGCCAGAGACAATTGCCAAGCCAACAGATACTACAACTATCCTCCTTTTTGGCCGAATAAAGCCCAAAAATGAAGGTAGGGTCTTGTATTGGATTGCAAATATCATCAAGATTGGGAAAAACAGCCACATTTGTTTTTGAATTAGAACATTTTGATGCACATCAAATAGCGACATTACCTGAGATGCGACAAGCAGTGAAATCGAAATTGCAATAAAATAGTCAGATTCCCGCAGTAGTTTTGGCAGAATGCGCAGCGTGTAAAACATCAGCCCTCCAAAAATAGAAACGCCAATCAGTCTCAGCATTGTCGCAACATCAGAATAATCGCCAGACATGACACTGCCAGCAAAGTCAACTGCTATTGAGAATACAACAAAGAGATACGATATCTTGGCAAGTTTGTTAGACGGTGTAAGCTCGTTTCGCATTCTAGGTATTATCATGTAGCCAATTCCCATTATCATCAGTGTGACAAAGCCGTTTAGCTGGAAAATTCTGTGCACTGAAAAGATAGGCGTTATCTGTTCTGGCATTGCGATTCCAAAAAAGCCAAGCATCCAGACAGAGCCAATTCCGGTTCCAATAAACGACAAGATAACACCGGTAACCAAAAACGGCTTGCTGACAGGAGTGTAGTTGATTGTGCTCAATTCTGTTTTGCGTAATCTATGAGCTTTTCAAGTTCTAGCTCCACATTTGATATCAGAGGCGGAACAAATGTAGATGTCGCATTTTGTTCTGCCCACTGGATATGCTTTGTTTTGCCGTTTAGCGTTACTTTGAGTGAGAATTTTGTAAATTCGGTTTGCGATTCGTCTGCAGAAATGTTGTCAATTGGCAATTGCATAAAGCCAGTCTCTTTTACCAGTGCAGTGAGCTTAGTTACGTTCCCCTCTGGCAAGATCATGGTTTTCTCCACGGGCGTAACATCCGGTACGGTCAGAGTATACCTAAGCGCGCCATCATCAGATATGGTCAGGATTTCGGATTTTTGGGGCGCAAGCCTGTCAGTTACCCCAAGTGAGATTTTTTTGAGATCATATTTTATCAGTTCTATGTTGATTTTATCGTCAGCATTCGCCGCAGAAAACGGAATCTGCGGATTCATAATCATCGGGATTGCAATCAAAATGGCAAAAATCACGGGAATTGACGCACCAATGATGAGAATAGGCTTTGCCATACACAGTGAATTTTTGAATTTATAATAAATCTAATTTTTTGACGGCACCAGTTAGAATAAATCCAAGTCTGGATTTGTGTAATTCGTGGGGTCGTAGCCCAGCCTGGCAAGGCGACTATGATTGACAAAGTCATCGCTAGAGGCTCCAGAAGTAATACAATCCAAACTGATTTCACAAGATGATGTGAGTTTGGAGCTGCAGTGACCTGTAGATCGCCGGTTCAACTCCGGTCGGCCCCACGTTATCTTGATTTATTTCGTAAAACGTTTAGCGCGGAGCCCTGTCTGAACCATTCAATCTGCGAAGAGTTGAATGTGTGCGACAGGGAAATCTCTTCTTTCTTTCCGTCTGCGTGTGTAATTATGCATCGTATTGGTTTTCCCTGCTCTAGCTGGCCCAAGTCCACCAGACTCAGTCTGTCTGTTTCCTGAATTTTGTCATAATCAGTAGGATTTGAAAATGTCAATGCAAGCAGTCCTTGTTTTTTGAGGTTTGTCTCGTGGATTCTTGCAAATGATTTTGCGATTACTGCACCACATCCCAAAAACCTCGGAGTCAGTGCCGCATGTTCTCTACTGCTTCCTTCCCCATAGTTGGTGTCGCCGATTATTACCCACTTGAGGCCTTTAGCCTTGTATTTTCTTGCAATGCTTGGAAAAGACTCTATAGTATTATCTAGTGCGTTTTTGCCCTTGCCCACCTCGCCAGAAAATGCGTTTACTGCGCCCAAAAGCAGGTTGTCACTCAGCTTGTCTAGGTGTCCCCGATACGATAGCCAGGCTCCTGCGGGGGAAATGTGATCAGTTGTGCACTTGCCCTTTGCCTTGACCATTATTGGTAAGTCGATATAGTCCTTGCCGTCCCACGGAGCAAATGGCTCTAGTTTCTGCAGTCTTGAGCTGCTCGGATCAATTATCACACTAACGGAGTCTGGGTTTTGCGACGGTCCAACATAAACATCCACTCCAGCCTTGAACCCGTCTTTTGGGACATCTGGTGCGATTTCTGGCGGTGCCAGCTTGAATTTTGTTCCGTCTTGTGCTGTTAGCTCATCAGTAATTGGGTTGAACGATAGTCTTCCGCCAAGTGATAATGCAATTATCAGCTCAGGACTTCCAATGAAATTCATTGTGTTTCGTTTTCCATCGTTGCGTCCAGGGAAATTTCGGTTAAACGAAGTGATTATAGTATTTGGATTGTCGTTTTTGAGCTCAGGTCTGCTCCACTGGCCGATGCATGGACCGCATGCGTTTGCCAGTACAGTTGCGCCAATATCATCTAGCATTTGCATTTGTCCGTCGCGCTCTATTGTTGCGCGGACTTGCTCAGAGCCAGGTGTCACTAATAATGGAATCTTTGATTTTATTCCTTTTTGTTTTGCCTGCTTTGCAACAGACGCTGCACGGGACATGTCCTCATATGATGAGTTTGTACAGCTACCAATTAACGCAACAGAAATGCCATCAACATAATTGTTCTTTTTGACATCATCTGCCAGCTTGGAAATTGGTCTTGCCAAGTCAGGCGTGTGTGGGCCAACAATGTGCGGCTCTAGTTTTGAGAGATCAATTGTTATTACCTTGTCAAAATATTTGCCAGGATTTTTCACCACATCTTCGTCTTCTGTTAGTATATCCTTGTGCTGATTTGCAATTTCTGCAAGCTGTCCGCGGCCGGTAGCTCGCAGATAGTTAGCCATCTTTTCATCATATTCAAAAATAGAGCATGTTGCACCAATTTCTGCACCCATGTTTGTTATGGTTGCCTTGCCAGTGCAGCTTATTGTCTTGGCACCTGGGCCGAAATATTCGATAATTGCATTAGTTCCACCCGATACGGTTAGCTGGCCTGCAACATAGAGTATGATGTCTTTTGGCGCAGTCCACCCACTCATCTGTCCCGTAAGGTATACCCCTATTCTTTTTGGATATAGCAACTCCCAAGGCATTCCCGCCATGACTTCTGCTGCGTCCATTCCGCCAACCCCTACTGCCACCATTCCAAGGCCTCCTGCGTTTGGCGTGTGTGAGTCGGTCCCAATCATCAGTCCTCCCGGAAACGCATAGTTTTCCAGCACCACTTGGTGTATGATGCCGGCGCCTGGCTTCCAGAATCCCGCGCCGTATTTTTTGGCAGCAGATTCCAAGAACGTGTAAACCTCATTATTTTCATAAATTGCAAGCTTGGTGTCTTCTTTTGCACCGATCTTTGCCTGAATCAGATGATCACAGTGGACTGTGGTTGGCAGTGCGACTTGTTTTAGTCCTGCCTGCATGAATTCCAGCATCACGGTTTGCCCCGTAACGTCTTGCAGTGCTACTCTGTCGGGTTTCAAAAAGACATAGCTCTTTCCTCGCTCTGGCTCTTTTCCATCAAATTCCGCCAAGTGACCTACAAGAATTTTTTCAGACAATGTAAGTGGGCGATTGACAACATTTCTAAATTTGGAAATGTTTTGTTCTAGTTTTTCATAGACAGCAGTTACGAGCTTTGGTGTCGTCTCTATTTCCACGAATTAATAATTCCCTGTCAATTAGTTATAAATCGTATCAGGCTTTTTTTGTTTGAAAATTTAGTTATTCCTAACAGTTATAAGCAAAAAGCAGCTTTACCATGTAGGTACGGGGCATGATTCATTGTATTATTTCCAAAGGAGTCCATCTGCATGGTCAATAAAGGATTTCCAAGCTTCGGCATGTCGCAAGCAGGCTCGTACATTGCTGCCCTGAAAAACTATAATCTGCCTGATTTTATTTTGAAAAAAATTGCCAAAGAATGCGGTTCAAATCTTTTAGAGCGAGGTCGTCTTGACGATAGACTTCAAAGCATGAATGACACCGCTCTTGTCATGTTGCACCGAATTTTTATCGACTGCGAAAGTGATGACGCCGGCAAGTTTGCCGACTTTAGATTTTATGCATACGTAGCAAGCATGTATCATAAATGCGATATTTTGATCAACGAAACAATTCCTGGTGCCTCTGGCAAAAACCACAAGGTTCCAGTAGCAGTCAAAAACAACGGCATGTACATTGCAGTTGCATTTAACAAGTCCACCGGAACTCCAGTTCAAAAAAGAGAAGCAATCAAGTTTTACGGCATAGTAGATGACGTCAAAAAGGGTGACCACGGAACAATGCTGACTGATGCAATCTTTGGCACATCAGTTGGCTTCAAGGGCGATTCCCTAGTCGAGCTAGAAAGGCTCAGCAAGTCAAGAAAGTCAGACGCCGAAAACAGACTTGAAATCAAGACTGCAAACTTTGAGAACAGAATCTATTCTGTGACCAAGTGCAGCTAGATCCACTGGATGTTTTTGCTTTCATAGTATTTTCTCTTGGCACGCGAGTGTCTTGGCCTCACATGTAAGACAGACTTGCAACATGGACATTTTATCTCCTGGGTTTTCAGGTAGACATCGCATATTCCGCATCTTTTCTGCCCGTTGTATTTTAGTGAAAACTCACCCAGGCATTCCTTGTATTTTGTCTTGCAATATCCCCTGCAAACCAGCATGATATTATTTCAAATCAGGACGGATTAAAAGAGCGGGTGATTATATTATGACCGAAGCTCGGATGCATCAAGTGTCATAAAGTATGGTTGTGATGCATTGCGCTCAAAGTTTTTTCCGTATTGCTCAAATGCTAAATCCTTGAAGAGGTGCTTTGACCAGACGTCATGCACCACCTCATATTGCTTTTTGAATTTTTTTTGGCGCAACAATTCGTGTGCTAGCTCATGCGACACTACGGTGCAGTTTTTCTGACACATCAACAAAAACTCGTCTTCTTTTGGCTTGACCCACAATACCATTGCAAAATTTTCTGCATAGTATCCTTCGCATGTGCAGTCAGTCCACATGGGCCTAAAGTTTGCCAAATAGAAATGAAATGTGTCCTTGTCGCGAGACTTGTGATCTTCTACTAGTACTGCAGTATCCAGTCTTCGAATCAGGCTCTGCTTTGGCACTATCATCTGGTCGCATTTTACATCATAATCTAAAGAAAATGTGTCTTTGATCCATTTTTTGTAGAATTGCGCCATCTGCTGGATGTACTCAAATTCCTCGGTCCTGAACTCTAGGTCTTCCTTGGTAACCAAGAATATGAAATGTAAAAGCATGACACAAGAAAAAGAGGTAAGTGTTTAAGACTGACCCTCAATACCCATCAGGGTTAATGTAGATCGAATTTTCTCTATTTTTCGAATCTTCCACGTAATGGTCTCACGTAACGCCTCTACTGTTGGGGATTCGATTTTGGCCAAGATGTCGTATGCACCAAAAGTGCCGTGAACCTCTTTTACGCCATCAAGTGACTTTAATTGCTTGATTATGGCTTCTTCTGAACCCAGTTCACAGTTTATCAAAACATATGCTGTTGCCATGATTAAAGTATACACCCCGGGATATATCAATAAACCTATTGCCAGTTTCTATTTTTGTGAAATTTTCAGTATTTCACTCCAGATCTGAGTAGGTACTGGCATGACAGAAAGTCTCGATATTCGTAAAAGCTCCCAGTTTTTGAATTTTGGATTTGTCTTGATCTGTGCTAATGTTACTGGGTTTTCCAGTCGCTTTTTGTATTTTACATCAACTACAACAAATCTCGGATTTTTTTCTTTTGGGTTTGGATATGGATTGGATGTTATTTCCATTATGCCAACAATTTGTTTTTCATCGCCGCTGTGATAGAAAAACGCCTGATCACCTTTTTTCATCGAATTGATGTGTTTTATTGCCAAGTTGTTGTGGACGCCATCCCAGGTAGCGGTCTTTTCCTTTTGGAGCAAATCTAGGTTGTAGGTGGACGGCTCTTGCTTGCACAGCCAATAATTCATAATATGAGCAGATTTTGTAAATCTAATATTTTTTTGCTAGAATAATGTACCCCGGCACTGACTCACACGTTCTCACAGGTCTTTAGCCTATTTCCTCAAACATGCTCTGTGACCGGGGTAGCCCCATGTCGCATACCTGGGTGGACCCAGAAATCATGTTTAAGCATCATATCATTCTAGTCCGTCTGTATGCCTTTGTTAGGGCAAAAACGGTAGCAATTCTCTCAAATATTAAGTCAGACCCAGAATCTACAGAATAAAATCAGACAGTACCAACTCAAAGCCGCTTACTGGAACACGGATCTTAAAGTTCTCAATCACCTCAGGACTGATCTCGCCCACAATGCCTACTTTTTTGTCCCCTACCAAAACATTGGCAGTCTTGCCCTTTGCAAACATTGGATTTTCCGAAGTCTTGGTACGGCATTCAATGTTAGAGTCTGTCTTGAGTAGAGATTTCAGCACGGACTTGATTTCAGTATATCCAGAATCCTTGTGTGCAGAAACACATGCCAGCGAAATAGATTCTATGATTGGAGAATTTCCGGAAAAAACGATTCCTGTTTCAAATAATTTTTGTGGATATTGCTCGTGAATGTTTTTTGAGAGGTTTTCCAACAGTCCCGGCAGAATAGAGTCGCGCAGTACGGTGTGCTCTTGGCTTTTTGATTCTGCAACCTCGATTAGCTTTGCAGAGTCACGCTTTGTGTTATTGTATAGTATTTGCTTGCTTGTAAGCGACGAATTTAGTGCCTCAGTATAACCCAGGCCAATCATGATCTGTCCAAGCTGATCAAGCTTGAGTGTTGTTATGCTTTTTTGTCCAACAGATACAGATGATGGAAGTGTTGGGACGAGGTTTTGAATTCCATATCCCAGTGCCACTTCTTCAACCAGATCCATTGGGCCAAAAATATCAAAGCGATAGCTTGGAATTGTGCAAGAGATTTTTTTGCCTCTGGCTACTGCATCCAGTCTGCATTTTCGAAGCATGTTGCAGATTTGTGCAGACGACAGATTCAGCCCCAGAGTTTGATTTACTAAATTAGAATCAAGTGGGATGTTTCTTGCTTTTAACGAGTCGGCCGAGCTTTTCTTATCTGTTTTCATATCGTATAGAGTAAAGCCCAAGCCCTGCAGTGCAGATGCGACCACAGATAATGTATCAGATACTGCGCCAGAATCATTTCCAGTTACTTCCACGAGTATATTCGTAGTAGATGTGGTGACTGTGGTCAGTGCAGAGTTGATTATTGGTGGAAAAGAGATGGTGTTTTGCTGTGCATCCAGAATCATTGGAACGCCAGAAGCATTCCCAAGTATTGGGGAATATTCCTTGCCAGCATCCATGGTATCGAGGATCTGCGATACAGAGACTTTCTTGTCTGTGGCAAGCGGCACAAACTTGTGATCTCTGGATTTGACAGTGTACAATAACGGAAGTTTTACGGCATCAAGGTTGTGTATCCCAATTGATGCCTTTTTGCGCCTTCTTCCAACGCCAAAGTGAAGGTCTTCTTGTAGTGCAATTAGCTGTCGAATGATTTCATCATCTAGCTTGCCTCCCCTTGCAATCAACCCCAAAACATATGGTCGGATCTTTTTTACTGCAGGATCTGTCTTGATGGAATAGTTTTTGTCAGCTTTTTTGATTGCTAGCTTGGCAATTCCTTTTTTGATCCCAAGCAGTCCCTGGAGTCCGGTTGCAATTCCAACATCTGTCGCATAGTCTGGCCTGTTTGGGCTGTATTCTACTCGAATATACTGGTCTGTCTGCTCTTCTATGTCAAGGCCCAAAAACGGTAGCGCGTCAATTATCTTGTTTTTGTTTGTTTTGCCTACGAGTTTTTGCAGCCTTGAAAGATATAGTGTGACTACTGGCATTTTGGGGTGCTCCTCAGCCAGCTTAGGTTGTTGTTGTAAAATTCGCGAACGTCATCCAGTCCGTACTTTAGCATTGCAATTCTCTCAATTCCCCCACCCCACGCCAAAACAGGACGCGTGATTCCAAATGGCCTAGTCACCTCGGGTCGGAATATTCCCATACCAAATAGCTCAATCCACTTGTCCAGCTTTTCATTGTACACCATTGTTTGCAAGGATGGCTCTGTGTATGGGAAAAATGTGGGCCAGAATTTTATTTTGTTTAGGCCTAGCTTTTTGTAAAATTGCGTCTGGATTCCCATCAGGTCTCGCAGCGAGACATTTTTTCCTACGACAATTCCTTCCACTTGGTTAAACTCTACTAGATGTTTGTAGCTAACCTTTTCATTTCTGAATACACGTCCCAATGAAAACACTCGGGCTTCACTTGGCTTGTGCTCTGCTAGATATTTTATGGTGACACATGTGGTGTGGGTTCGCAAAACCATTTTTCGTGCAGCATCCAGATTCCATGGATATTTCCATCCCTTTTTGTGAGAGGCAGAAACAGAGTTAATCTGGGCTTGGGTTGCAAAGTTTTGTGCAAGCTTGTCTTTGATGTAAAATGTATCTTGCATTTCCCTAGCAGGGTGGTCCTGTGGTGTGAACAATGCATCAAAGTTCCAAAACCCAGGCTGTGCTAGATTGCCTGCAATTTCCGTAAAGCCAAGGCTGACAAAGATTTCGCGAATTTCGCCAATTGTGTCTTTGAGTGGGTGAGTTTTTGCTGCATGAATCATAGGAACGTCCGCTTCAACATCTATTGCACCAGAGTCAGCTGCATCAACGTCAATTGACTTTGCCTGCTCCGATAACGAAAGCGTCTTGGTTTTGACAGATTCTAGTATGATATAGTCAGGTCTTTTTTTGAGTGATTCCAGCGCGGCAGAATCTTTGATCTGGTCTTGTTGGACTTTGCCTTCACCTATTTGCGAGAGGATTTTCTCCTCGCTTGTCGGGTCCGGCTTTGTCTTTAGCGAAACAATGCTTCCAGAATCATTTTTTGTTATTGTTATCCAATCGTTTTTTTTGGCATTTGCAATTGCCACATTCATCTCATCTAGTAGTTTTTTTCGCAGCTCATCAAATGGTACAGGTGCACCAGAAACCAGATTTACCAGTTTTCGTTCCGGTAGTCCTTCCTTGTTTGCCACAAGTCCGTTTTTGCCCAAAGCAAAAAACAATTGTTCTGATTCTTGCACCACTGCCAGATTCTTTAGTCGAAGCCACTCTATTCCGCGCCTTGTCTGGTCTGCAGAAAGTTTGGTTTTTTCCATGATTTGTGATTCTGTGAGATTTTTTTCAGCTTGTAATAGTTTGATTATTGTTTTCTCAATTGGATGGAGAACTTGAGACAACAGCAAAACGACCCGAAAAGACTTTTTAAACCTTAACCTAACTTGACCATGGATGCCTTCTGATGATTTCATTGTCACTCCCTGGCACGTAGAAGGAGAAATTGACTATGACAAGCTCATCAAACAATTTGGCACGGAAAAGATTACGCAAGAAATTCTAAAAAAAATCGAAGCCGTGACTGGTGAGCTTCACTTTATGCTCAGGCGCGGCGTTTTCTTCTCGCACCGAGACCTGTCGAGAATTCTCTCAGATTACCAAAAGGGAAAAAAGTTCTTTTTGTATACAGGACGAGGCCCCTCAGGCCACACCCACATTGGTCATCTGGTTCCATGGGTTTTCACAAAGTGGCTGCAGGAAAAATTCGACACAAACCTGTACTTTCAGCTAACAGATGATGAGAAATTCTTTGCAAAGCAAGACCTAACACTAGAGCAGACAAGCAAATTTGCCTATGAAAATGCGCTAGACTTTATCGCACTTGGATTCAAACCAGATAAAACAAAGATAATCATCAACACCAAAAACATCAAGACCCTATACCCCATTGCATCTCAGGTTGCAAAAAAGATCAATTTTTCCAACACCAAGGCTGTCTTTGGCTTTACAAACGAGACAAATGTTGGCATGATATTTTATACGTCGCTCCAGTCGGCCCCGTGCTTTATTGAGGACAGGCCGGTTCTGATTCCGCTTGGGGTAGACCAAGATCCGCACTTTAGAATAACGCGCGATGTTGCACCACGCATAGGCAAGGAAAAGCCTGCGCTAATCCACAATATTATGATCCCAGCACTCTCAGGACCTGGCGGAAAAATGTCCGCATCAGAAGAATCCGGTACAATATACACGACTGACACACCAGAGCAGATCAAGAAAAAGATAAACAAGTACGCATTTTCCGGAGGCCAGTCAACGGTAGAAGAGCACCGCAAAATTGGTGGAAACCCAGACATTGATGTGTCGTATCAATATCTGAGAATCTTTTTTGAGCCAGACGACAAGAAGCTAAAGACAATATACGACGACTACAAGTCAGGCAAAATGCTCACAGGCGAGCTAAAGGCAATCCTAATCGAAAAGGTAACCGAGTTTCTGGTTGCACATCAGCAAAAAAGGGAAAAAGCCAAGGACCAGATCGACAAATTCCTCCTAGAAGACAAATGAAGACGCGAGTAATCTGTCAGGACAAACACGAAGCAGCCAAGCTTGCAAGCCTTATTTTCATCAAGGATGGGAAAGAGACATTCATCTCATCAATTCTAAATGTGTACGACAACGAAGTTGTAATTGCACTAAAGGACAAGTCCGCTCACTCCATTGTCCTAAAGGACACAATCCAAGTAGACATTTTTGTTGATTTTATCCAGTCTGTTTTGGATAACGTAAATCAGATAATAGATACCAAGACAATCATAGAAACAGTAGAGATCACAAAGGGCTAGACTAGTGACTTGTCCATCTCATTAGATAGTGTCTCTTCTACTTTGAGAAAGTATAGTTTTGTGGATGTGGGCATTTTGTGCAGGTTGTTATCCACTGCCATCATAAAATAGCGAACGGCTCTTTTTGATATATCCAAGTTGAACTTCATTGGCAGTATGGGATCCTGTTTTACGTTGATTTTATCCACGAGCCAGGACGGCGCCATTTCCTTTGCTTCTTTTATTACTATACCATACCAAAACGCCAGGCTTTCCGGATGAAGGCCTTCCTGCAGGCCCGTAACGTCGTTTTTGAACTTTTTTGACATGTGGTTAATCAGAGTCAAGCACGGAATTCTTGGAAATTTTTGTTTTATCCAGATGACTCAAAAAGTCAACAACACTTGGTCAACTTTGAATCAGGTTTCCCTGAGCGTCAATCTCGGAATTGCGAATCCTAGTGGTGGAAATCCGCTTGCCGTCTTGGGCCAAGACCATTGGCACCACTATGGTCTGGACGGGTGGGAGTTCTCTTTGCGCTCGGAGCCTGTTTAGTACATCCCCCTGGTGTGCCGTTTCGTCGCTTACTACCAGCGCCTGGACGTTTCCTTCAATTACTGCAGGGCCAAAGTCGTTGTCAAGCTTGCTAATGGTGTATGATTTGCCTAGGAATTTTCTTTCTATTGTCTGCTTTAGTGTTTCCAGCCTTTGCAAATAATCATGGTTTAGCTTTTTGCCCTTTTTTTTGGCAAGCTCGTCACTTGTCAGACCAATTATGACATTGTCTGAAACAGAAAATGCCCCCTGCAATAATGCCAGATGTCCCTTGTGTATTATGTCAAATGTGCCACCCATCGCAACTAGGGAAAATTTTGCCATACTACCAGATACACAAAGATGAATTTATGGTGTTACCAGTATGACAGATATTGTCTTGCTTGGGGCTGCAAGCGCCACTGCGTCCAGATCCCAGACATATGTCTCAATGAAGAATCCGCCCTCGCTTTGTGGAGTCCAGCTTACTGTTGCTGTTTGCGGATCTGTCGAGTCAAACTTGCCTTCGGTAAATCCCAAGAACTCTACCTGTGGTTTTTCGCCAAACTGCCTCACTTGGACATAGTACACATAGTCTTGCTCGGGAGTATCAGACGAGGCAAATATTGAGAGCTGGCTTGAAATGTCTACGGTTTGGCCAATCTTGATTTTGGAAATTCTCTCTCCATCAGAACCCAACACCTCAACATCATTTATTGTGATTAGTCGAGTTGGCGATTCTAGCGATACTTCGTCCACATTTGTCATCTTGGATTGTAAACCATCAGATTCTGCAATCACTTTAAACGACGATGCTCTGTTGTCCATTACAGCATCAAATGATACTTTTCCTGTTTTCTTTGATGCGATTTCATCCAGAGTTACGGTTTGAATTCCCACAATTCTTGGAGGACTAAACGCATCATAGCCAATTAGATGTGCTCTGATGTTTTCTGCAGGATTTGCGCCGGTGTTTGTGATTTGCGCATCAAGGGTAATTGTTTCGCCAATGACTAGCGCGCCCGGTTTTACTTCTAAGAGTTGCTGTTTTTGTGTAGCGGAATTGAATCCCAGAATGTTTATTGTCACTTCGGCAATTTCCGGGTCTGGGGTTTCAGATTTTACGATAAATGGCGATTTGCCCTTTGCCGGAATCACCTCCAAGAGGCTGGTTCCAGTTACTGTTTCTAGCGGAGTTTCGCCAGCAGGGCCTGCTGCCTGGCCAGAAAAGAATCCGACCCAAACCCGGACATTATTCACTGGAAAGCTCTTTGTGTTCTCTACTTCACCGATTACAACAGTATATCCTTCATCGTCTTTGTAGATGAAGGGGGCTGTGTTTGTAAGCTTGACCCCAAGCGTGGATTGCGTATCAGTTACTTGGGCAAATACAGTAGTTATTGGAAAGAGCAGGAACAATAGAGCAAATACGAATATTTTCATTTCAATTTCCCTACACAGGAGACATTAATCACATGAGGAATTACACATTGTAAACAATGTGGACTAGAAGGTTTTACAAAAATTAAGAATAAAAGATAAGAAATGAGGTTATTTTCTATTTCGCATGCCGGTAATAACAAACCAGTAAACTAATCCTGGAGCTAAACCGACAATCATTGGTATCCATACAGCGATTGATTCGCTTGCAACTTGTGGAATCGCCATTAAGATAATCCACTTTGATTATCATATTTAAATCCATCTCTCAGACCCAGATTTGCAAAAAAGATCGATGTATGGACTGAAGGGGATTTGAACCCCTGACCTCTCGCGTGCAAGGCGAGCATTCTACCCCTGAACTATCAGCCCTTAAGGAATGGCTCCGTTGTGCAGATTTTAATTGTTGTCTTTGATTTAGGCAAGAATTTTTATTTGCAAAACAAATTGCGCACAACATGGTCGTAATGGAATCCCAAGTGGTACTCAAAAAGGGCGACTCTGCTCCAGACTTTGAGCTTTTGGGAGTAGACGACAAAAAGCATTCACTTGCTAGCTTCAAAGACTATGATGCGCTTCTTGTAATTTTCATGTGCAACCACTGTCCATATGTCAAGGCAAAGGTTGACGCAATAAACGAGGTCCAAAACAAGTTCAAAGGAAAGCTGGCAGTAGTCGGAATCAACAGCAACGATGCAGTTGCATATCCAGACGACAGCTTTGATAGCATGAAGGAATTTGCAAAACAGCGAGGAATCTCATTTTGGTATTTGGTAGATGAAACACAACAAGTGGCAAAAAAATACGGTGCAGTATGCACACCAGATCCGTTTTTGTTCAACAAAGAGCGCAAGCTAGTATTTCATGGGAAAATAGACAATGCAATGAAGCCAGAAGACAAGGCTACGGAAAAAACAATGATTGCAACTGTAGAAAAATTACTTGCAGGTCAACCAATTCCAAAAGATTTCGATCCTTCTATTGGTTGCTCCATAAAATGGAAGAACTGACCACACACTTTTAAGTCCGTTTTATTTGGATTTTTTTAGGGCCGGTAGCTCAGCTTGGCTGGAGCGTTCGACTGATAAAACAACCTTTCAGACATCGAAAGGTCGAGAGTTCGAATCTCTCTCGGCCCACCATTTTACAAACCAGAAATAGAGTCTATCCATTGTATGACTGATTCCAGTTTCTCGCTTGCAAATTCGGCCTTTACTCCTTGTTTTTGCGCTCTGGAATGAGCTACAACATGCAGATTTTTGCCAAACTTGGGCTTGATTGAATTTGCTGATTCTGAGAAAAATTTTGCACCTTCCTCTGTTGCAGAAAATATTGCGATTACCATTGCTCCTTGTTTTTGCTTCCAGATTTTTGTGATGAATTTCTGCAAATCAAGATCATACAGTACTCCAATAGAATCAGACACGTCGCCTACTTGCCAAATCTGCCACCCCTTTGATGCAAGTGCAGCAGATGCTGCTTGTGAATAAAGAACGCTTGATTGGTCTGTAGAAAGCAAGACTGTGTTTCTTTTTGTGTCTGGCTCTTCTTGTGAGTTTAGAATTTGAATAGAGTTTGCAATTACTCCGCGAAGCATTTTTGCCTCGGATGTGCCAATTTTGGCTTTGAGATACAAGTCCTCCACAGATGCAATTGCCGGCAAGATTACCTCGATTATCAGAGTCGCAATGTCTGCTCCAGAATGAAACGAATTTCGAATCAATTGATATGCTTGATGTTGCTGGTTTGAAACCAAATGTTCTAGGAATTTTTCTTTGACCCTATAGTAGTCTGCAGGAAACTGGAGTGTTTCTGTTCCAAAATCTACAAACCACAGATTTGCATTGCCAATGTTTTTTTGTCGGATTATTCCTTCTGCTGCAAAAACATTGAGGTATTTTGCCATTGTTGCACGGTTAACTTTGAGTCTTTCTGCAATCTCTACTCCAGATAATCCAGTCTTGGAATCTGATAAAACCTCGATTAGTTTTTCTTGCATTTCTTGTAATGAATAGCCTCTTGCCAAAGTCGCTTTTATTATCAGACCTAATTATTTATGCTATTGATGTGATATTCACATCTACAAATTTGACTTCTTTTATTGATTCAAAATCTACCACAATTACTTGACCACGCATGGGCTTGAAAGGGAAAACCCCTGCCGAAGCTAGCGGTGTAAAAATTGAAGGCCAGAATAAATGGATAACCTTAATTCAAAATGCAACTAAGGATTAATGTGAAGTTTTTCAAAAATGAACCAGTTGATATGCAATGTTGGAATTGCGATGAATTTTTTAATCATAAAAAAGTCAAATGGGAACCACGTAAAGTTGCAATGAAAGGAATGACACCACTAGGAAGTGCGTTGTTAACAGATATGATAAGAAAATTTGAACGAGAACGAGGTAATAAAGATGCAATAGCGTCACCAAATCGCATTTTTGGTGTTCATGAATATGAGTATAGAGGAAATTGTCCTAAATGTAATGAAGAGCAATGTCTGTTCTGGTTTGGACGAGATTCAATCAAGCGAAACAAAAAACCAATCGAGCCGAAAGATCCATTTTATTGCAGAGAGTGTGAGATTCCAATTAATAGAGAAAATCAGATTTGGTATAGCATAACAATACAAGAAAACCCTCATCATGATGCCATGACGGAACCACGAATAAAGGAACACCTAATAACAATTTGCCCTAACTGTATGACAAAGAACGGCTATCCATTTGAATATGATATAGAGTATGGTGTTATCAAATGAGTTATCACCGAAAGGTAACAGGGTCAATTTTTCACCGAAGAGGTAAAAGATCCCGCTTACAAAAAACGTTAAATAGTAGGGTACCTTAAAGTACGGTAATAGGTAAGTAAAATGCCAAAAGCAGGTTTCAAATCCATTACGGTCTCCGAAGAAGTGTATGACAAGTTCTTTGACGTATTTGAAAAGAACAAGTCCGAACTAGTAATGAAGGGAATTAACAGCTTTTCAGGTTATGTGACTTACATGTTAGAGCAGACAATGCAAAAGGACAAGACCTTTGCAAGATATGCACCAAAGATAGAAAAAGTTGCAGTGGACGATGACCGAGTTGTTCTAAAGGATAACATCAAAAACAGAATTGCCGAAGTTGCAATCCAAAAGGGCGAGCTGTTCTGCCAGCTTTGCGAGGAAAAAGACTGTGTACATATTGGCTATGTGTTTTCGCTACCAGACGTTTACGAAGTTTTGAATTCTCGCGGAATCAAGCATCCTAAATAGAAAAAGGTGCAGGAGGTGGGATTTGAACCCACGAACCCCTAAGAGACGGGATCACCCATTATTAGATCTTAAGTCCCGCGCGTCCAAAAGCAATTTTTGTTGCTTACTTTGGCCAGGCTCGGCGACTCCTGCAAAATAGCTAAATTCTGGCTGAAATTTAACAGTTGATGTTTTTGCAGATCATCTCAAGTAAGTATAATTAGGATTTGATTGAGCAAAAAATTATCGCTTCGATAGCTCAGCCTGGTAGAGCGTTACCTTGGTAAGGTAAAGGTCGCGGGTTCGGATCCCGTTCGAAGCTTATTCTAATAATTTTTGATGAGTAGTTCTTTTTGGCCTGTCCTTTTTGCAGAATCCGAGTTTATCGCCCTATTGGCGGCAACCTCGATTACCTTCCAGCCCTTTGAAAATAGGTCTTTTACTTCCTTGGAATTGGAATTGGAATGCAAAACCTTGCAGCCCTTGTCTGAGAGCTTTTCAGATACTTTGACTAGTTTTTCCAAGTCAGAATAGGTAAAGTCGCGGTTTGTATAGCTGGTAAAGTTTGCAGTGTCGCTAACTGGCTGGTATGGCGGATCAAAGTACACAAAATCGCCTTTTTTGGCATCAGATAGAACTGCGGTAAAGTCACGACAACTAATCTGAATCCTTTTTGATTGCAAGACGTGGCTGACGGCAACCAAATTTTCCTCATTTACGATATTTGGATTAGAGTATCTCCCGAGTGGGACATTGAATTTTCCCTTGCTGTTTACTCGATACAATCCGTTAAAGCAGGTCCTATTGAGGAATAGTAATCGCGAGACCTTGGCAATCTGGCCTGTCGGCTCGCTTTCCCTTATGCCATAATAGTAAGAGTCTGGATTTTTGTGATAGTTTTTTGCATGGTTTTCCAGTGCTGAAATCAGCTCGTCCACTTTGTCGCGAATTGTCACATATGCCAATACCAAGTCAGAGTTCAAATCAGAGACCTTGCATTTCACGGCGGGGTTTTTGCTCAACAGATGAAACAGTACTGCCCCCCCTCCCAAAAATGGCTCAAAGTACGTGCCAAATTCAGACGGAATGTGCCTGTCGATTGCCGAGATTAGCTGCCTTTTTCCTCCCGCCCACTTGACAAATGGCTTTGGTTCGACTGAGAGTATCTGGTGCTGGCTCAATAATACAAGATTCTAGCAAATCATATCCCGGTACAAGACAACAAAAGATCACAAGATGTGCAACATTTGTTAATCAGATTGTCGCAATCGCTTACTATTAGGCTCAAGAAGAATCCTAATGATGCCTAAATTAATCTCAATTTCAGTAATCACAAAAGATAATTTCATCTCCGATTAGAAACAGGGTCATTTTGCTTGGAAAAAATCAAGCCTTACGGCTAGTCATAGTAAAAAACAAGAGAAAAGAGAGTTGTAGGATTTTAGTCCCACTTGGACCAAGCTGCCATCCATCTGTACGTCCACGTATTCAGCTTACATCCCAGAGCGGCAAAGGTTACTGATAATACAGCGCCTGCGCCTGCACCGAGTGCAACTGGACTGTTATAGAACTTGCCCACTTGGGGTTCTATTGGAGTCATGTATGGAGGCAATGTTGGTCTTGGATATTTGAAAGCAGTCTCCAATGGATCAGCCACGGTAATTAGATTTACCATGTTGAACAATGGCAGTGACATTCCACACAACACACCACCGAATAGTATCAGTGAGTGCTTGTTCTTCTTTGTAGCCCAGTATGCTAAGTCAATCAGCATTGCTGATGGTAACCAAACTGGTGTAACAATGAAGTCATATGGGTAACCTAGAGCAAACCATGCGCCTTTTGCGATCCATGTATACACGGTCATAATCAGCGCGTAGTATGTTGCGGTTCCTGGAACTCCGGTAAATGTCAGATAGTAAGTTGCACCTACCACCAACATCAATGTCTGTGATATTGAGAACACGACATACGAAGTCCATGCCCAGTCAGTGTAGAAGATGTAGTCTCCTGCGTTGATTGTAAGCAGGGTTGAGTTGACTGCTACGACTACTATGAACAAGTAGTGCGTACATCGTCTAAGCCAGACCATTAACCGGTTAGGGCAGTGGTGAGTATATAAAATTTTAGACAATTATTGGCATTGTAAACGGCGCGATCAGGACCGCCTAAGGAGAGAATTGAAAAATGAAAATAAGAAAAAGTCGAGGAACTTTCCCTATGTTCCGACGAACAGAGAGATCAATATTGTTCCAACAGCGGTTGCGGCCAGTGTTGCGCCTACTATTCCGTTGCTCTTCTTCTTGGTACCTTCTTCCATTACTTTAACACAGAAGAGATAGCCAATTGCTTCGATGATTGTCAGGACTATGAATGCATAGTGACCACTTGGTGTTGGATAAGCCCATGGATAATAGAAATATCCAGCTGCTGTTCCGCCAAAGGTTGCTAGCCAAGCTGCAATGTACGAAATGGTGATTATGCCAGTCATGTTTTCTACACGTCTGCCAATCATCTTCTCTACATCGGCACTTGATGCTCCGCCGGAGCCGCCTGAACCAAATCCTTTTGGTAGAGTCATTTGAATTTGTAATCGATAGTTGGCTTTTAAGTCTTTCTTAAAATCTCAGGCTGGGTCGATCTTGGAAAATAAAGAGAAAAAGAGAGTTTTATGGGATTGCTCTGCTGTACAGTTTGCCTTCTAGGGCCATCTTGTACATTTCTGCAACATATGGGTTCTCACCTGGTGTTTCTGCACCTAGTTCGACTAGTCTAGCATATACTCTTACGACATATGCTAGAGCACCCATGAATGCTACTACTACACCCATGTTGAACATCCAGTGGTTTGGTACTGCGAAGATTTCCTCTACGAACCAGAAGTGCCACATTTCATTGACTCCGATTGTGAACATGGTTGCCAGGTAACCTAGAATGGTCATCTTTAGGCCTGTGTTCATGGAGTTGTTTGGACCTCTGAGTACTGGTACCTTTCTATCATAGATTGCAACTGAACCCCAACCTAGTGGTAGTGCCACAAAGTGAGAGTAAAGCCACCAGTGTGCTGGTGTGAATGCAGAGTCTCTGATAGAGGTTTGATGTAAGGAACCATCTACGAAGTTGTCTACTTCCACGGATGCTGCTGTGGATCCCATTGCAATAACGATGAGCCAGATCTTCTTTAGTCTCTGAATCTCAACTTCTTTTGGGATTAATGCCGGCATCTGTGCCATGATACCGATGGGTAATTTTCAATATATAAAACATGAGTTTATTTTTGGTCAATTTTATTGAAATTTTTATAAGATTTACTAATAACATGTACTGAAATTATATCATACATGCTTGAAATGAAAAGTTTTACAACTATAAAAAACATGTTTTCAATGTTCAACATTAATGTTTAGCTATTAGATCAGTACCACTGCGTGATCCTATTAACTTTCACTACTGATTAAAACGGTAAAACATATATCATTCTATGTGGGTCGATGATTAATTAACGGGATAACTATGGTCGACAAGAAAACAATCGTACTAGCACTCAGTGTAGTTTTGGCACTCGGTACACTTGGTCCAAACTTGGCTCAAATGGTACAGACTGCAGAAGCACACGGTGTTCAAGCACAACTACAGAGTCGTTTCGTAAAGATTGAAGATGAAACCTTCAACAGACAATCACTGCAAACAGGTGAAGAACTAGTCTTATCTGGCAAGTTCGTAAGTCTTGTTGAAAGAGACCTCAGAGGCTGGAACTCTATATTCTCAGAGTCCACCAACGCAGGTAACAGATGGGAGATTCTTGCAAGAACCCCACCAGGAAACGTCTTTCAAATCCCAGGTAACGCAGTACTTGATTATGAAATCAGGGCAAAGGCATTAGAGCCAGGCGTATACCACGTACACACTCAACTCAACGTTGCTCAAGTTGGACCAGGATTAGGCCCAGGACAAACAGTAGTAGTTACGGGTGATCCAATACTAAAACCAATTCCATACACCAACATCATGTATCAATCAATCATCATTGGCGTTGGCTATGTGATCACGTTCGCAACTCGCCCCTGGCAAGTAATCTAAACCAACAACCCTTCTCTTTTCATTTTATTATTGGTCACAGAGAAACGACTTTATCCTATAGGACCCAAGTCTGGGCTATGAATTGGCCTGGTTTGGGCAATCCTGCCAAAAGAAAGGGCACCATACGCTACCTGATAATTACGGCAGTGATTGCCATATCGGTAGGAACTGCCAGCATATTCATTCAACAGTGGCTAAATCTAGACAACCCGCTAAGGGTATGCGTCAACGATATTGAATCCAACTACAGGGTTTCGGCAACCCTAGAACTATATGTAGACAAGCAGAAAATAGAGATTCCCGCAAACATTGGAAACAATGAGAACTGCAGGCATTCATTGTATACTTTGACAAATGATGGCGTAATCCATGCAGAGTGGAAAGGAGAATACCCATTTGAGATAGGCCATTTCCTGTGGACATGGACTACATACCATGAGAACGGATTTCCAATGCGAGATATGGATGAATCCAAATCCAAAGTCTTCGTGGACGGCAAGGAATCAGGAGCATATATCCGAGAGCCACTGGTAGATGGGGCTCATTATAGAGCAGAATTCTTTACAAAGAACTATGACGAAGCCAGTGAGCGCGACTTTTTACCGCCGCAATAAAATCATCAAAGTCTAAAAAATAACTAGAATCTAAGATTAAAAGAAAACTAAAAAGAATGAAAAAAGAGGTTTTACCAGTACTTTCCGTTGTCTGGTATCAAACCGATACCTTCTCTTTCAAAGTGTCTGTCTAGTTCGTCAACCCATCTTTCACGGTTGTCTTTGTATGACCAGCCATGGACTCTTAGCCAATATGCAATAATTCCCAAGAGGAATACTGTGAACATCATTGTGCCGAAGATGTATACCATGACATCATAGAACAATGGGTCATAACCTGGTCCCAATTGTCCAAATACGGTAGACAGAATACTGAACACTGTACCGAATAATGGAGTCATTAAACTAATGACCGCCTCATGTGCGATATATACATTTCTCTGATACTCACAAGCAGATGTTGATCGCGTACCGCTAGGAGGGATTCAATAAAATGGAAAAATAGAAGTAGGTTTACCCTCTTCCTTGAGCTGCATATCTTCCGGTTCTTGCTCTGAAGAAAAATGCCGCGGCAATTCCTCCAAATACGGCCGCTGCAATTGCAGAGGCTCCCAAGACACCGTCAGCTGCTAGGTATGGAGTGCCAGAACCTGTTGCTGGGTTTTCGGCTGCAGAGGTAACACGTTCTCTTTGAAGTTTTAGGGCTTCTTCGAGTGTGTTTTTGCCTGTTGCGCCAGACTCGGTATCAACATTACCCATGTATTGGGCAAATGCTGGTGCTGTCATTCCCATCGATATTGCGGCTACAGCAAGAATTGCTGTTCCGAATAGTGCTTTATTCATAGTGTTTACCTGTGTGTTGGGGGCTATGGTTTCTATTTAACTTTTTTCTAATCGCCATTTCTGAGAATTGTTTTGTGGTAACGTTTATGTTAGTTCTAGGATCAAAGCCGGCATGGGACGTGTACACACTCACAGACATGGTCAATCACACTCTACAAGACCAATAAACCAACGATCACCGTCTTGGGTTACAACTAGCGCAAAAGAAGTAGAGGAATTAGTTGTCAAGTACGGCAAAGACGGCGTCCCAATGGCTCAAATCGGAATAAAGCTTCGAGACCAGCACGCAATTCCATTGACAAAGACAATTACAAAAAAATCAGTCAAAAAAATCCTCGAAGAAAACAATGTCAAGCAAGACATCCCAGAAGACCTCAACAATATAGTCAAAAAGGCGATCAACCTGCAAAGACACCTCAAAAACAACAACTCGGACAAAAGAAACGTCAGATCACTTGAGCTGGTAGAGGCAAAAGTTCATCGAATTGCCACATACTACAAAAAGATCGGCGCAATCCCACAAAACTGGAAATATAAGTCAGTCGTAGCCCAACTTGAATAATGGGCAACCTCGATCAGCATTTATCAAATTTTAGCGATATAATTTCCGACCGCATCAAAAGCAACAAAGACATTTGTGTTGTAACTCATATCGATTGTGATGGCCTAACATCTGGGGCCATTATGACAAAGGCACTGATTCGAGCAGGCGCCAAGGTAACTGTACGCACCACAAAAGAGATGAGCCAAGCAGTTATCAAAAACATGCAGTCAGACTCTCGCGATTTTCACATTGTAACCGACTTGGGAGGAGGATTTGCAAAGCAGATGGACGAAGCACTAGGCCAGAACTGGTTTATCCTAGACCACCATGAAATTCCGCAAGAAGAACACGACAATAATTGTGTGATAAACGCTTGGAAATACGGAATTAATGGTGGAACCGAGATCTGTGCTGGCGGCATGGCGTTTTTGGCTGCAAAGGCGCTGGACAAGAAGAACTCGGACCTTGCACCAATAGCAGTTGTTTCTGCCCTAGGCGACAGGCAAGATCAGGGAGAGAAAAAGTCGTTTCTTGGTAAAAATCTCGAGATGGTGGAAGAGGCAAAAAACATTGGCGGACTCCAAGTTGACATGGACTTGCTTTTGGTCGGCCGCGAGACAAGGCCATTAGTTGATGCTCTGGCGTTTACCTCGCAGCCGTTCATTGAGGGATTGACCTGGAATAGGGATGCAAGTCTTGCTCTTTTCAAATCATCAGGAATTGAGCTCAAGGACGGCGGAAGATGGAGAACTCCATCAGATCTTACAGAGGACGAAAAACGCACAATAATAGAATCCATTACCAAGTTTGCCAGCTCGCAAAACGCCAGCCAGATCATGGAGGAGTTAATTGGACATACATACACATTCCCAGCAGAAGAGCGACGAAGCTTTTTGCGCGATGCCAGAGAATTCTCTACAATGCTGAACTCTTGTGGAAGAATTGGTAGGTCTGGGGTCGGAATTGCAATATGTATGGGAGATAGAAACAGGATGCTCCAAGAAGGAGAAAACATCTTGCTTGAATACAGAAAACTCATCCGGGACTACATGAATATTTTGACAAATGAGCGATGGCGAATCAGCGATTCTGCAAAATGTGTGATGGTAAACGGCGAAGGAGTGATTCCAGAGACCATGACAGGAACAATATCATCACTGCTCGCCGGCTCGCCAAAAAACGCAGGCAAAATAATCATACTTCGAACAAACGGCGAGGAAAACACGATCAAGTTTTCATCACGAAAATCAATTGGCTGTAAAACCGAGGTTAACCTTTCTGCCCTGATGAAGTCAGGTGCAGAGAAATTCAATGGGATTGGAGGAGGACATGACGCGGCAGCGGGCGCAAAAATCACAAAAGACAAGCTTGATGGGTTTTTGGACTATCTAGAAGACAGTGTAAATGGAAACCACAGTCAAAATAACAATTGATAACATAACCAAGGAAAAAGCCGACGCAATCAGGGCTGCCTTGGAACCAGACAATGTCGATTTTCCAAGTGGGCTGTCATTTGAGATAGAAAATCTTGATAACGCACTTGTTTTTAATTTTCATAGTACGGGCAATATGAAAACACTTACTGCTACAATTGACGAGGTCTTGGCCCATGTCTCCATGGCACTAAGGGTGATGGGATGATGTTAGACCCAAAACTCGTCAAAGAAAAGCCTGAAATCATTCGCAAGATGCTCTCAGACAGACACGTCCAGTTTGACTTGGACTTGCTAATTTCGCTTGATAGCAAACGACGCGAACTAATCATAAAAACAGATGAGCTACGTAAGCAGAAGAACAAAGTTGCAATGGAAATTGCGTCAAAGAAAAAATCCGGCCAAGACGCAGACACATCAATTGCAGAAATGCAAAAGGTCTCACAAGAACTCCAGAAATTAGAAGCAGACCAGATCAAAACAGAGTCAGAATACAATAGACTTAACATGACAATGCCAAACTTGGTCCACGAGTCAGTTCCCATTGGTGCTGATGATTCTGCAAATGTTGTTGTGCGAAGCTGGGGTTCGATTCCAAAATTTGATTATAAAATCAAAGATCATATCGACATTTCGCAAAGTCTAGGACTAGTTGATCTGGAGCGTGCTGCAAAAACAGCAGGTGCCAGATTTTACTATCTGAAAAACAACATGGTAAGATTAAACCAAGCGCTGATTCATTTTGCGCTGGACTTTTTGGCAGAAAAGCAATATGGGTTGGTCCAGCCGCCATACATGATCAATCGCAGTTCCATGGAAGGCGCCATAATTGCAGACGATTTTGAAAATGTCATATACAAGGTTCAGGACGAAGACCTGTTTTTGATTGGCACATCAGAGCATTCCATTGCAGCAATGCATGCAGACGAAATCCTAGACGGAAAGGACTTGCCAATTAAATATGCCGGAGTCAGTCCATGTTTTAGAAAAGAAGCAGGCGCCCATGGACGAGATCAGAAGGGAATCTTTCGAGTACACCAGTTTGAGAAAGTAGAGCAGTACGTCTTTGCAAGACCCGAAGACTCGTGGAAGGAACATGAGAAAATGCTTACAATAGCAGAAGAGTTTTATCAAAAGCTCGAAATCCCATACCGAGTCATGTTGCTATCAAGTGGAGATTTGGGCAAGGTTTCTGCCAAGACATATGACATTGAGGCTTGGATGGCAGGCCAAAACTCGTACCGTGAAATAGTCTCTTGCTCTAACTGCCTTGACTTTCAGACAAGGAGACTAAAGATCAGGTTCCGCGACAAGACCAATGAGCAAACCCAGTATCTGCATTCGCTAAACAGCACACTTGTTGCCACCACGAGAACACTTGTTGCAATAATGGAAAACTTTCAGACGCAAGATGGCCACATTAGTGTACCAAAACCTCTGCAAAAGTATCTTGGTTCAGACATAATCTAGTACAATTATATTTTGGCTTCAGGGTCGCTTAATAATTGGCTCGTAGAAAGGGTGGAAAAGTAAAGGACAAGTGGCGTGAGAAAAAATGGGTCACAGTTATTGCTCCAGAGTCATTTAACAATGCACCACTTGCATACATACCAATCACTGATGAGCAAAAAGCAATCGGCCGTGTTATTGAAGTAACATTATTTGATATTCTAAAAGGCGATCCATCCCAATACCAATACAAGATTTACTTCCAGATTACCAAGGTCGAGGGAGACAAGGCATATTCCATCTTCAAGAGATATGAATATGCAAAAGAATTCCTAAGAAGCCTCATCCGACGTGGCTCTAGCAAGGTGAACTTTGTCATGAATGTAAAGACAAAAGACAACTATCTATTCAGACTCAAAGTAATTGCTCTAACACACAAAAAACTCAACACGTCACGCAAGCACGCATTGCGACTAATTGCAAGAGATGTGATGAATAAAACAATTCCAGAAATGACAATTGATCAGTTTGTGCAGGCAACATGCTATGGAAAGATAAACTCTGATATCATGGCAGCGGCCAAAAAAGTAATCAGAATGAGACATGTAGGTCTTGAAAAGGTAAAACTAATCAGAACCGCAGAAGCGCAAGTCACATTACTAGAAGCATAGTTTGGCGGAAAAAAAACTCGAAGTAGAGATCCAAGTCATCATACATGCAACTGAAGACTCGCAGAAAATCTTCGATTCATTCAAACAGATCTTCGGTGTAGATGAAGACGATTTTACTACACAGAAACTCCAAGGACATTATGACAATCCAATTGCTTTGGTAAATGGCAAAATAAAAAAGAAGAAAGCGGCAATCTTTGTCAAGAACCTAATTTCAAACATTACAAAAAAAGACATCAATGAGATTGTGGAAGACTTAGAGAGTCGTTGCGACGGCTCTGGGCTATACATGAGAATATCAAAGCAATCACTGGTTGAAGGTAAAATCGAGCCTGCCGCAGATGACCCAATCAAGCTCAAAATCTACACGCCAGTCTATTCTCAAAAAGACATTCTCAAGACTTATTCTGAAATACTCACAAGCACAATTTAATATCATTTAGAGTAGTATATGGTTGGGAATGAAGAGCTAACAAGCCGCTCCAGTCTGAGCAATACGCAAGCTGTGAAGACGCCGCGACGATCTGACCCAAAAAAATAATTCAAGATTGTTTTAAATAATCTTATTTCAGCTGTCACATATTGAAAACGGATTATGACTTGATTGTAGCTGGTGGAGGACTAGCTGGCATGATTGCCGCACACTCTGCTTCTCATTATTCTAATCAAAAATTATCAATTCTTGTAATAGACAGAAATGCCCCAATAATGCTCGGCAGCAAATCCATCAATGGCTGGGTTTGTGGCGACGCAGTATCAAAGGAAGCTGTTGACTATATGGGAAGCCGCATCAAGGTTTCTTGGGGTGCACCAGAAATCGAACACAGGGTAAAAGGAGTAATGGCGCTGTCGCCAGACAGAGAGACATCCATTCCATTTGACGGGGATGGATTTTTGTTAAACAGACAACAACTTCCCCAAACACAATACAAAGAAGCACAAAAGCGCGGAATCAACGTGGATTTTGAGATAAATCTGACAGGCCTGCTCTACGACGGAAACCAAATCATAGGAGTAGAAGGACTCAACAAAAAAACAAACCAGCCATACAAAAAGACAGCCAAGGTTGTAATTGATGCTACCGGAGTTACTTCGATGCTTCGAAACCAAATAAAAAATACCACAAGAATGGAGCGCAAAATAGACAGAACAGACCTAGAGTCCACCGGACGCCACATCATGTATTTTGATCAGGGTGAAGACGACCTATCAGAATTTGATCCTGATTATTGCCTAATTCACCTGGACCAAGACATTGCTCCTGGCGGGTATGGTTGGGTCTTTCCAAAAGGAAAGAACAAGGTAAACATCGGTCTTGGAGTAGAAAAGACACTCCTAGACAAAAGAAACAAGCGACTTGGAAAGCACGATGATGTGTCAGGCCTGATAAACCAGTATGTTGCAAGAAACAAAGCAATCAAAAATCCAAGACTCTCCACTGATCCATCAGACTCGCATAACGCAACAGGAAACTTTCAGGTGTCAGTTAGAAGACAAAATGATTGCATGGTTGCAAATGGGTTCATGCTTGTTGGAGATTCTGCATGGATGCCAAAGCCGCTGGACGCGGGTGGAATAGGTCCTGCATTGATTGCAGGAACCATAATTGGCAAAAACGTTGCACATGCAATAGAAGCTGGCGATGTAACAGAAAAGGGATTGTGGCAATACAATGTTGATTATGTTAGAGAATATGGTTACAAAACAGCAGGCCTTGAAGTGTTCCGAAGGTTATTGCAGATGCTCACAAATGATCAGATAAATTATGGAATGAAGCACTTTTTGGGCAACATGGATGTAGAGGCAATAAGCAAAGGTGAACATCCAGACTTTTCAATGGTTGGCAAAATGGGAATGCTAATTCGCGGTGCACTAAACAAAAAACTTGCAGACGGCCTCAGATACACAACACAGCAAAACAGATGGCTAACTGAGCACTATCGCAATTATCCAACAACCCCAGATGGATTTGAAGAATGGCACAAAAAACTGCTCAAGACAATGAACGAAGCCTACGAGCACCTAGCAAAATGGGAAAACTAGTGCCAGACAACAACTAATTATTTTAAATAAAGTACAGACACTCAGAGATTATGTTACAGACAACATCGACATATCTAGACTGGAATAACTCTCTAGATGTTTTGGGCAAGGCCTATGATGCGGGCTTGTTTGCACTAATAATAGGACCAAAGGGAACAGGCAAGACAACTTTGGTTCGCGAGTTCACAAACAGAAAGAATTCAAAACTAGAATCAATCAACTTTAGTCTTCGAACTCGTGAGAGTCACCTCATTGGGACAAAAACCCTCAACGAAGGAACAATAGGATTTGATGAAGGGATCCTGATAAAATCAATGAAGGAGGGAAGCATCCTGTATCTTGATGAGCTAAATGCTGCAGAAGCAGATGTTTTGCTTCGACTAGATGAGGCACTAGATGACAGAAGGCAGATTGTCCTCAAGGAATCGACAGGCGAGACCATAAACGCAAATCAAAAATGGTTTGTCATTGCAACAATAAATCCACTAACACATGTCGGAACTAAAGAGCTTCCACCACAATTACTAAGCAGATTCCCAGTTAGAATCAGACTTGACTATCCTCCAGAAGAAACTGAATTTCAAATCGTCAAAAAATATGCTTCTGGAAACCATGACGATGCACTAACACAAGGAATAAAGCTTGCAAACACACTAAGACAGGCAGCTGCAGTAGAAGAATTGTATTATTCTCCCAGCCTTAGAGAGACAATTGCCTTTGCAAAACTCTTAGATTCTGGCCTTGATGCAAAAAAAGCAGCTGACATTGTATTTGCAAATGTGTATTCCCAGTGGGGAAATGTTGAATATCAAAAGGTAAGCGATATCATTACATCCATGTTTGGTAGATAATGCAATCATTACAACTACGAAACGACACTTTGGTGGAAATTGCCACGTTTTTGGCAAGAAGATGGTCCGAAAAAGAAAAGATAACGGTTGAGTTTTCAGACAAAAAAGAGACGATCACCAAGCTAAAGGAAAACAAGATCAGTCTTGTTTCCCCTGAACGCTATACCGGAACAGACTTTGACAAGTACAGGCAATTCCGTGTAGCAATATGGTATGAAGCAATGCGAGTAAGATTTTGCAAAAAGATCCTATCTAATGACCACGCATTTGGCTTTATTCTAAACACTCTGGAAACTAGGCGCATTGAGCTGCTTGGAAGAAAAACCTGGCGGGGAATGGATGAAGAGCTCATCTTTTACTATACATACTTGTGGCTGTACAGACCTCAGCTTGGAAACATTTTGGGAAAATCAAGAATAGTGGAGGCATTTTTCCAAAAATTCTTGCTTGGCGACATCAAAGGCGAACTCCAGCCAAGCTTCGCAGATAGAGTCGCGCTTGCCACAATAAAAGCAAAGGAAATCATTTCAGAGGCAATAGAAAAAAAATACGACACTGAATGGCTAGAAAAAAAGATTCCGGAAATCCTAAGCATTCTAAACATCGATGCGCTAACGACCGTCCCACTGGCCGTTCCATGGAAAGGACCCGGCCTGATGATCACGCCCCAAGACTTTGAAAAGGCATTGCAAAAAATAATTCAAAACAAGGAAAACGATTTTGGTAAAATTGACAAAGACAACATAATATCTGGAAAATCCGTTGCTGAAGAATTCAAGGTAATTAAAGAAGAAAATAAGAAAAATGAAAACAAGGGCCTTGGCAGCGAATCTATTGGAATTCAGATCCCCGGATCTACAAACGTAGATGAAACCCGAATCTATGACCAAGATCTAATTAGCAATCTTAAAACCAAATTCAAAGAATGGAAGACTAGCTGGAAAGAGCAACAGGTCTTTGCGGGCGATGAATTTGATGCAGAGTCCTATGTAGAGGGATACAAGCCATTTGTAGTTGATGTCAAAAAATCAATCAAATCCAAAATAATGGTTCTACTTGATCATTCGTCTAGCATAACAGAGCAACAAACAGAATACAAAAAGGCAACACTTGCACTATGTGAGGTATTATCATTTTTGAAGATAAAATTCTCAGTCTTTGCCTTTAACACTACCCAGAAACAGGTTGTATGCTGGATGGTCAAGCCAGAAGACATCAAGTGGAACAATGCTTGCGCCAAAAGACTGGCTCAAATTGAGGCAAACGGTGGAACCCCCCTGGCAGACGTATATCAAAAGATGTTTCCCACGCTAAAATCCAAAAAACCAGACATATTTCTGACGCTATCAGATGGTGAACCATCGGATCCTGACGCAGTAAGAGCCATGGTAAAATCGCTAAAAACACTTGGGATTAGGATGGTTGCAATAGGTGTTGGCCACGACACATTTAGTGCCACTACAATTGCAAACAATCTCAAGTATTTGGGATATGAAAAAACACTTGCAGTATCAAGACTAAAAGACATACCAAATAGGGTCCTGGCTGTACTACAGACTAGCTAGAATTATTGTTGTGATTTTGGCATGGTTATGGTAAATGTAGTAGGATCATTTCTGACTGTAATAGAACCGGAATGTTCTTCTTCAATTATTTTCTTGCAGGTGGGTAATCCCAATCCAGTTCCTTCCTTTTTGGTGGTAAATAACGGCTCAAAGATTTTTGGCAAAACATCAGATGGAATTCCAGGACCGGAATCACTTATCTGAATTACTGCATTGTTGTCTTGCTCTGAGATTTGAATTGTTATTGTACCTCCTTTTTCCAATGCCTGAATGGAATTTACAATTATGTTTGTAAATACTCGTTGTAGTTTTGTTGCATCACAGGATACCATAACATCGTTTGTAGGCAGATTAATTGAGACATTGTCTGGCTTGTTTGCATATACTACTGATTCATTTAGAATCTTCAGGATGCTATTGCTTTCAAATGTAGATGGTGTTTCTCGTATAAAATTTAGAATATCGTTTATGTGATTTGTGATTCCATTGACTGCCTGCTCCATTCTGCCAAGTGAGTTAAGCAGTGTAGAGTCTTCTTCCTTTGAATAGCGCAGCTTTAGCAAGTCGACTTGAGCTTTGATCACAGTTAATGGATTTTTTATGTCATGAACCATTTTGGAGGACATTTCTCCAACCACGGTAAACTTGTTTGATCTTTTATCCAGATGAGTCTGAAGGATGTTTTGTTTTTCTCGGAGTTGCTTTTTTGCCAGGTCCAGAGTTTCTGAGCGTTTTCTAATTAGTTCTTGAATTTTTTGCAGTTCCTTTTTTTCCTCCTCTATTATGCTGTTAATTGTATTGTATCGATCTTCGGCGTAAGGTTTTGAAGTTCCAGAACCGCCAGAACCAGATGTTGCTTTTTCAAACTCGGTTGCATTAGAAGACCCTCCAATCTGTTCAATTTCTGCTTCTGTTCCTTGCCCTGGAGCCTTTGAGAAGAATATCATTCTGCCATTGTTTGCAGGGTTTTCCGACGGATCTTTTTTGTTGATAAATCTGGCCAATATTGATGAGGCTCGTATTGATTTAATATCGAATAATGTGTTCAAAACAGATGAGCTCCCCTTCCAGATCAGTTGTAAAATCATAGCAAAAATTCTAAATTTGGCTCCAATTTAGACGGAATTAAATGAACATAGAGATAACCCCTGAAGAATTGACTCAGGTTTTACAAAACAAATCCAATGCCCTGATCCTAGATATTCGCGCAAAAGAAAATTACATGAATGGCCACATTTCCGGCGCGGCAAACGCAGTATGCAATTCAATGCAGCAAAAACAAGTCATAATGTCAAAGATTCCACCAAACATGAAAATCATATTAATCGACGATGACGGTACTGAGGCAAAACAAAATGCCACCATGATGGCTCGCTTTGGCTTTGATGCCCATTATCTAAAAGATGGGATCAAGTCATGGAGTGGCGAGCTTGTAAAGAGCACGCAAGACACTACAATTAGTGGAGACAATCTATGGGAATCCATAAAACAAGACAGTAATGTGTTTTTGCTAGATGTAAGAGAACCGCAAGAGTTTGCCGAATTTAAAATTCCTGGAGCAGTAAATATTCCACTATCGCAATTATTCACGCCAGACTCACAAGCACAACTGCCAAAAGACAAAAAAATTGTCACTATTTGCTCGCATGGGAATCGTTCCATGGTTGCAACATTTGCACTGGCACAAAATGGATTGGAATCAACATCTCTTGTTGGCGGCATGTCTTTGTGGAACCAAGTGCTTGGTGCGACTACCCTAAGGGAAAACAACGTCACCATTATCCAAGTAGAAAAAATCGGCAAAGGTTGTTTATCTCACATTATTGGCTCAGATGAAGAGGCAGTTGTAATTGATCCCACATATCCAGCAAAAAGATACATTGAATTTGCACAAAAGGAAGGACTCAAAATCACCAAGGTAATTGACACACACCAGCATGCAGATCATGTTTCCGCCGCAAAAGATTTGGCACAGATGACTGGCGCAAAACTATACCTCAGCAAGCTAGAAGAATACAAAATTGAAAGCGAGAAAATCGAAGACGGAAGCACAATCCAATTTGGCGCAAAGCAGCTCAGAGCAATACATACGCCGGGACACACGCCTGGTGGAATGTCATTTATCCTAGATGACAAGTATGTGTTTTCTGGCGACATTTTATTTGTGGAAGGAATTGGAAGGCCGGATCTGAGAGATCAAGCAGAAGAATTTGCAGCAAAACTCTACGACACATTACACAACAAGATACTAAAATTCGGAGACGACACCAAGATATTTCCAACCCATCATGGGGAAGGAGTAAATCCAACCAAAGACGGAATATTCTACACCACAGTACAAAACGCCAAAAGGTTGCCATTGCTAGACTTGGGCCAAGCCGAGTTTGTATCCAAAGTAGTAAGCATTACAACTCCTAGGCCAATGAACTATTCCATGATAATCAAGATTAACAAGGGCGTCATCCCAATAGCACCAGAACAAATTCCAGACTTGGAGATGGGTCCAAACAGATGCAGCATCAGAATGTAATTGAGCACCTTCAAGTGTCTTTCTATATCACAGCCATTTGCCGAGCTTATCATCAAGGGTAAAAAAACAATCGAGCTTCGACACTGGAATACAAATTATCGCGGAGAATTTCTGGTTCATTCTCCATCCAAAATTAAACTAGACGATTGTAAAAGGCTTGGAATCGATCACCGCTCCCTAGTCACAGGAGCAATAATTGGCAAGGCTACCATTTTTGATACAAAAAAGTACCAGACCAAAAAGGAATTTGCGTCTGACAAAAAACATCATTTTGCCCCAGACGATTATTTTACAGAAAAAACATTCGGTTTTTTCCTAAAAAGCACCAAAGAATTCAAGATTCCGATTCCTGCAAAGGGACAACTTGGGTTTTTTGATATAGAGCTGCAGAGCTCAGTTGCCAAGGAAAATGACATTACATCAGAAATCTTTGATGAGGAATACCGCACTCAGTGGATTAATCACCACTAGCTAAATCCAGCACCAAACTTGTCGCCATCCTGTAGCGGATCGACATCCTTGGCGTTCTTTAGTGTCAGGTACAAAAACGTCTCGTTGACTAACTGTACAGAATCATCGCCATTCAAATGGAATTCTTTTTGTGCAAAATCATAGTATTTTTGCAGCTTTTTCTGATCTTGTTCGTGAATTGAGATGTTGTCTTTGGCTAAAAGTTCGGCTATCTCCATAATTTGGAAATTTCGTGCCTCATCATCCATGATACAGTACTGTTTGAAGTGGTTTTTAAGGAATTGTGAGATTATTTCTGACCTTGTTGCAACTTGTCCCAGTCTGCCAAAAATGCTTTGAGTCCGTTATCAGTCAACGGGTGCTTGAGCATTTTGCCCAGAACGTCTGGAGGCAACGTTACTACGTCTGCTCCGATCTTTGCTGCCTCCACTACGTGCATTGGATGCCTTACGCTGGCAACAAGAATTTGTGTTTTGAAATTGTAATTTGAGAAAATTTGTTTTATTTCTGCAATGAGTGCCATTCCGTCTTGGCCTACATCATCCAGTCTTCCAATAAAGGGGCTGACATATTTTGCGCCTGCCTTTGCAGCCAAAATCGCTTGGTTTGGTGAAAACACCAGCGTGACATTGACAGGTATGCCCTCTGCTGTGAAGCTTTTGCAGGCCCTGAGGCCGTCTGCAGTCATTGGAACTTTGATGACAACGTTTTCACCATACTTTTTGAGTTTGTGGCCTTCATCCATCATTCCTGCATAATCGGTTGCAACAACCTCAAGACTCACATCACCTTTGATTATTTTGGTAATCTCTTCCATTGCTTTTTGCGGATCGCCGCCTTCTTTTGCCAACAAGGATGGATTAGTAGTAATGCCATCAAGCAACCCCATGTCATTGTATTGTTTTATTGATTGTAGGTTGGCAGTGTCAAGAAAGATTTTCATTTTTTCTTACCCAATGTGTCTTTGACTGCTTTTGCTATATTAATTGATGTTATGCCGTGCTTTTCCAAAAGCAGTGGAATTTCCGCATCACGCGCAGACTCGCCAAACTTGTCATTGACGCCGATTCGTTTGATTGGTACTGGATACAACTCAGATACGATTTCAGATACTGCCGAGCCAAATCCTCCCATGATGTTGTGCTCTTCGCACGTCACAATACAGCCAGTTTCCCTAGCAGACTTTTCCAGTAATTCAGAATCAATTGGCTTTATTGAAAACATGTCAATTACTTTGCAAGAAATTCCTTCTTGCTTTAGAGATTCTGCTGCATCCAGTGCCATCTTTACTGTAAGGCCGCACGCAGCCAAAGTACAATCAGAGCCTTCCCTCATTACAATTCCCTTTCCTACCTCAAATTCCTGCGAATCTTGGTGTACAACTGGAGATGCAGATCTGGTCAGTCGCATATAGTGCGGGCCATACCTTTGTGAAATTATCCAGGTAAGCTTTGATACGGCTATTGTGTCTGCCGGCACAAGTACTGTCATGTTTGGCATAGAGCGCATTATCGCATAGTCTTCTATTTGTTGGTGAGAGCCACCGTCTGCCCCGACAGAGATTCCGCCGTGTGATACCACCAGCTTTACGTTTAGGCCTTTTTTGTCTCCAGGAGAAGGATACGCTATTGCGTTTCGGATTTGGTCGACACATCTGCCTGGCAGAAAGATCGCATATGTGCTTGCAAATGGAATTTTTCCGGAAAGTGCAAGACCTGCAGAGACTGAAACAAGATTTGCCTCTGCTATTCCAACATTAAAGAACCTGTTTGGGAATTTTTTGCCAAAGTCTGCTGTCTTTAGGGAATCGGTAGTGTCTGCGCCCAAAACCACGACATCTTGGTTTTGCTCTCCAATCTCCACTAGGGCTTTGCCATATGCTGTGCGCATATCAGTCATGTCGCCAATCATGTATAGCCAAGCTCCTTTGCTATGGTGTTAAGCTGGTTCTTTTTCTCTCCAATCACATGCAGGTCTATCCATTTTGCGACTAGTTCCTTGCCTCCAAGCTCAAACGCTTTTTGGATGAGCATCTTGCGCCTTGCATAGGCAATTTTGTTTCTAAACTCTCGAATTACTCCACGGACATCCTGCTGTCCAATTATTGCGCTTCCCCCAACAAATGCACGCGCGCCATCTGCAAAACATGCCCCAATGTTATCCAGCGTGACGCCGCCGTCGGCTTCGATGTATCCATCAAAGTTGTGATGGCTTAGAATTTGGTTTAATCGTCGCATTTTTTCATGTGTTGCCTCGATGTATTTTTGGCCAGACTTTCCAGGAACCACAGACATCACTATGATTTGGTCCAGCTTTGGGATGAACGGTAGTGCCCATTCCGGCGCTTCTGTGTCCGGGTTTATTGCAAGGCCTACGCCTACTTGATTTGCCTTTAGTGTGTCATGTATTTGGCCAAAGCTTGACGCATCGCAAACTTCGGCATGAACAGTTATGATATCAGAGCCGGCATCGATATAGTCTTTGACGTATTTGACTGGCTCGTTTATCATCAGATGAGTGTCAAAAGGTATGACAGTTAGCGGTCGCAGTTCCCTGATTTTGTTGTGATCAAATGTCTTGTTTGGAACAAACAGCCCATCCATCACATCTAGGTGAATGTAATCAGCCCTTCCATTCACACAACGCTTTACCTCGTTTTCAAGATTGGTCATATCGCCAGCTATGATAGATGGTGCAATCATGGACTGGGAGTCAATTTCCATGTCAATGATTGGGACAAATTCCTTTTTTGGAGCCTGGCCGTGCCACTTGGGGTTGTCTTCCATGTGCTCCACTCCTTTTCCTTTTATGGTTCTTGCAATGATTATTGATGGTGCGCCCTTGGTTTGAGTCGCCTTGTTGATTGCATGGTCTAGTTGTTCTATTCTGTGGCCGTCGATTTCCAGCACATTCCAACCAAACGATCGCCACTTGTCGCCAGTCTTCCATCTGCTTGCATCCTTCCACATTTCAGATAGGTCATCGCCCACAAGTTCCTCATCTAGCGGCATGATTTTTTCCGTGTACGAGTCTTGTTGTATGAAATTTCTATCTAATATTGCAGTTAGATTGTCGACTTTGTATTTTGCTCCAGCCATAGCTGCCTCCCAGACTTGGCCTTCGTCTGTTTCTCCATCACCCATTACAGTAAAGATTCTTGTTGGTTTTCCGTCAATTCTTGCCGCAAGCGCTGCGCCAATTGAAAATGACAGTCCAATTCCTAGTGAGCCACCGCAAAACTCTACTCCTGGGCACTTGAGATCAGGATGGCCTTGCAGTCTGCTTCCAAATTTTCGCAGCGTGTCTAATTCTGATATATCAAAATAGCCGGCAAGCGCCATGTTTGAGAACAATCCAGGTGAGGCATGGCCCTTGGACAGGACAAGCTTGTCTCGGTCTTGCCAAGATGGGTTTTTTGGATCATATCTTAGATATTTGAAAAATATGCAGCCCATGATTTCTGCCATGGAAAAAGAGCCTCCGGGATGGCCAGAACCGGCAGTCGATGTGGCGCGAATTACAAGTTTGCGTGCTCTTCTAACATTTTTTTTTATTGTATAGTAATTGAGGCCCATTTCAATCAAGCATAACTGGCAAAGTCATGTTTTGAGGCTGCTTCCAGATTAAATAAAAAGCTATTTTCTGCTCAATGCTTTAATCTCGATCTAGCGTTATGGTATTGTGGATCTGAGCAAAATAACTCCACTTGTAATTTACGACAACCAGTGTTATCTTTGCACCAAATTCGCAAAGGCAGTCAACTTTTTTGCAAGAGGAAAACTCTTGCTTGTAGGCCACTATACCGAACTTGGAGAAAGATTACGCAAAGAAATCCTTGACTCTAGTGCTCTGGAGATGTTTTGGTTTGTAGATGGAAAAACTGCGTATGGGGGACGGGCTGCACTGATTCCTCTGATTTGTAGCATAATACGATTCAGGGGAATTGGCAATCAAAAGTTTGAAGACAACAACGCATGTAACATGGAGTGTAAAAATGCCAAGGCCGTCTTTGTGCGCTCTGCTAGCCTCATCACAAACAGCAAAAAAATACCAATCAACTCCGTATGAAAGTCATATAATTTCACCAAAAGATCTATTCTGTTCACCCAGCGTTTTCCATATAGTACTTCAAGGCCAGAACAATTGTGTCAGACAAACCAGCGGAAGAAAAGAAGGGCTTCGTAGGAGAGTTCGTACATTTTCTCAAGACATTTGGAATTATTGGCCTTGCAATTGCGTTTGTAATAGGTGCGGCATCATCAAAGCTTGTCACTGCGCTAGTCACGGATTTGATAAATCCAATTATTGGCCTTGCGCTTCCTTCGGGTGATCTAAAGACACTACAATATTCTGTAACAAATCAGCTTACGGGTGTTACTTCGGAATTCAAGTATGGTGACTTTATTGCAAACGTCATTGACTTTTTGATAATTGCAATCATTGTGTTTGTGTTGTACAAGCAGCTGTCCAGATTCAAGCTTGTTGAAGACAAGACAAAGGGATAAGACATGTCCGCAGTCCATTTTCGCAAAGGTCGTGCTTTGTATCAAAAACGAACAAACAACAAGATAAGAGCAGACATCTTGCAGATTACCTGTGTTGCACGACACGCAGATAGTATGCCCTACAATTGATTACTGCAAAGAAGTATCCCCCTCGCTAATCAAGCATATTTTAGTGCCATTTGATGAAAGTCAGATTGCCTTTGAGGCATTCGAGTTTGCGCTGGACTTGGCAAAAAAATACAATGCCAGAATGTCCCTAATCACAATAATCCACAGCGGGATTTTGTCAAGCTCGTTTATTGAAATGTCTGGTCATCAAAAAATAATCGAAAAGGAAAAGCTAAAGGCAATAAACTCCATGCTGCAAGAGCTGCAAAACACCTCAAAAAAGTTTGGCGTCGAAGTAAAGCCAGAACTAGTCTTTTCGCAAAACGTTGCAGACACAATCCTGTCATTTTCCTCTCACAGAAAGGTAGACCTAATTGTTATGGGTACGCGAGGCCGTGAAGGATCTGTTCGATACATGCTTGGCAGCGTAACGTTTGACATAGTTCAAAAGGCAAAATGCCCAGTGATATTTGTTAAAAGAAAATAATTTAGTGGTGATGTCCACCGCAGCCACAAGAACCATGGCCCATCTGATCCATGCCAGAATCTCCGTCTTTTTTGGAGCAGGTATTGCATTTGTTGTGTCCTAGAGGAGAAAAGAAGCTCTTTCCGCAGGATATGCATTTTGTACTTGACATGGATTTGTTGATACAAATCCACTATTTATCAATAAGCCCAAATCTTAATAGAGACAAAAAATGCGAGGCAGACTTGTGTTTGTAAAAGCAGAAAACACTGATCCTGCCAAGAAAAAAACAAAATCGCTTTGCTATTTTGTCACAGAAAAATCAGATCTGCCGCTAGGATTTCCAAAACTAGATCAAAAACTGGTCGACTCAACAAAAAATGCAGTCAAGGAAACCAAGGCAAAACTGGGAGCAATCTCAATTATTCACACACATGACATGATTCCTGCGCAGAGAATTCTAATTGCTGGCCTTGGCCCTAGGCACAAAATCACCCATGAATCGCTGAGGTCTACGTCTGGCAAAATTGCAAAAAAGGCAAGCGAGATAGGCCTAGACGAATACACAATAGTCATTCCAGGCGGGCTGCCAGTTAGCTCCAAGGGAACAATTGAGGCAATAGTGGAAGGCTCTAGACTTGCGCTGTATTCATTTGACAAGTACAAAAAAGAAAAGAAAAAAATTCCAAATCTCACAATAATATCATCTGATGCAAAGGCATCACAAATAGCATCAAGGGCAAATATTGCATCCGAAGGCGTCATCTATGCTAGAGAAATTGCAAATCTTCCTCCAAACGAGTGCAATCCTGCACAACTGGCAGGTTTTGCAAAATCACTGTCATCAAAGAACAAGCTAAAGTGCACCGTACTATCAAAGGCAGAACTAAAGCAGAAGGGATTTGGTGGAATTACGGCAGTAGGTCAGGGAAGCAAAAACGAACCAAAACTCATCATACTAGAATACAACGGCAAAAAAGACGTCAAACCTACCATACTGGTAGGAAAAGCAGTCACGTTTGACACCGGCGGAATTTCGATAAAACCTGCAGACAAGATGGACGAGATGAAGTTTGACAAGTGTGGTGGATGCACAGTACTTGGAATAATCAAGGCCGCATCGGAGCTAAAGCTTCCTGTAAATCTGGTTGGAATTGTGCCATCAGTTGAGAACATGCCTGGCGGGGAGTCATATCGACCCGGTGACATAATAAAACTATACGATGGAAAAACGGCAGAAATACTAAACACCGACGCAGAGGGGCGCCTGATCCTATTTGATGCACTGTCCTATGGCATCAAGACCTACAAGCCAAAGGAGATAATCGACTTTGCAACACTTACAGGCGCATGCATTGTGGCACTGGGCGCAAATGTCGCAGGCCTAGTAAGCAACAACAAAAAAATCGCAGACAAAATTGCAAAATCGTCTCAGAACACTGGAGAGCAGGTCTGGCAGCTTCCAATCAATGACGATTACATGGACATGATAAAGTCCGACTATGCAGATATCAGAAACACAGGTCCTGGCAGGGTTGCCGGAACAATAACTGCAGCCGCATTTTTGGCAAACGCAGTTGGAAACACGCCTTGGGCTCACTTTGACATTGCAGGAACTGCGTGGGTACAGACAGGTGCCAAGGAAAAATCATACAACCCAAAAGGTGCAACTGGATTTGGCGTGCGACTGATGCTGGATTATCTTAGTAGCCCCTAGAATTTCTATCCGGGGTTCCGCCAGTCGGATTTCTAAAGTTGTGCTTTTCCATCATGTGGTTCATGAATCTAATGTCGTTTTCTAGCTGTGCACCGCAAACTGAACAGATTGGCATTGATATGATACAAAATGTATAGTATAAGAATTTGATTAAAAAATGCCAGCACCACTACTTCCCAAGGGCTCTCGCACCTTAGTAACACAGTGGCGACATTAGGTTTGACTTCCAGGTTCGGAAAGAGACTGGGTCGCGCCCTAACGCTGTGGCCGGCTTGAATGTCTTGGTCTAATTGTTCTGTATTAAGATTACGACTAGTCCCGAATGAGGTATAAATTGACCAGATCAGAGAATACACCATGACGCACCGAGTAGCGGTACTAGACAAGGAGTTGTGCCAGCCAAAAAAATGCGGCCTAGAGTGCATCAAGTACTGTCCCGTCAACAAGTCTGGCGCAGACTGTATCATACTAAATGAGGAGATAAAAAAGGCGCAAATTGACGAGGATATTTGCAATGGGTGCGGGATTTGCGTCAAAGTATGCCCGTTTGAGGCAATCACAATAGTAAATCTGGCAACAGAACTAGGAGTGGACAAGATTCACCAATATGGCAAAAACTCATTTCGACTATACAAATTACCTACGCCAAAAAAAGGCGAAGTCGTAGGATTATTGGGCAGAAACGGCATGGGAAAAAGTACTGTCGTTTCCATTTTGTCTGGCAACCTCAAGCCAAACCTTGGCAATTATGACTCCCCGCCGGAATGGGACCAAATACTAAAGAGATTTGCAGGAACCGAGCTAAAGGAGCACTTTGAGAAAATAAAAAACCAAGAGATAAGAGCGGCAATAAAACCACAACAAGTCTACAACATTTCCCAAGTCTTTGACGGTACAGGAAAAGAGTTGCTGGACAAATATGATCAGAGAGGGGTCACAGGAGATTTGGTCAAGGAGCTTGGCCTGCAAAATTCACTAGAACACCATGTAAAGGAATTATCTGGTGGAGAACTACAAAGAATTTCTGTTGCAGCAGCTGCATCAAGGGAAGCTGACTTTTACTTTTTTGACGAGCCATCCTCTTACAATGACGTATTTCAGAGAAGAGGAGTCGCCCGGGTAATACACAGCTTGGCAAACATTGGAAAATCAGTAATGGTGGTAGAACACGACTTGACGCTGCTTGACTTTTTGTCGGATTATATTGAAATTTTGTATGGCGAGCCGTCCGCATATGGTATAGTGTCTGGAATTTTGTCAACAAAAGTGGGAATCAATGTATTTTTGGACGGGTACCTGCCAAACGAAAACGTCCGGTTCCGTGACAAGAAATTCAGCTTTGATGTTTCCACGTCTGCAGAAGACTTTGAGAAAGGCGAAGTTCTAATCAAATATCCTGCACTAAAGCGAAACTATCCTGCGTTTTCCGTGTCTGTTGAACCAGGCCAAGTAAGGCGAGGCGAGGTAATGGGAATAATGGGCGCAAATGCCCTTGGAAAAACAACCATGATGAAGATGATTGCAGGAGTCGAAAAGCCTGACGAAGGCACAGTTGATAAGGCAATCACAATATCGTACAAGCCGCAATACATTCCAAATGACTATGATGTCGAGGTGTTATCCGTACTGGACAAGGCAAATGGCGGCCCAATATTTGGAAGTATAGAAGAAGAGCAAATCGTGGATCCACTAAAAATCAAAAAACTATACAACAAATCAATCAAGAACCTGTCCGGAGGAGAATTGCAAAAGGTGGCAGTTGCCACATGCCTTCTCAAAAAAGCAGATGTCTACGCACTAGATGAACCGTCGGCATTTTTGGATGTCGAAGACAGAATTGCAATTGCCAAATTCATCCAGAGATTCGTAAGATCTTTTGCAAAATCGGCCATCATAATAGACCATGACATTCAGCTAATGGACTTGATTTCTGATACCATGGTAATCTTTGAAGGAGAGTCTGGCAAGTCCGGCCACGGAACAACACCAATGAGTAAAGCAGATGCAATGAATAGATTCCTCAATTCCTTAGACATTACATTTAGGCGGGACGAGCAAACGCTACGACCACGAGTAAACAAGGCAGGAAGCAGGCTGGACAAGCAGCAAAAAGACTCTGGTCACTTTTACTACAAGCATTGACTCGAATGCTAAAAAAAGCACTGGAGGGAGTGTTAAATCCAACAGAGGCATCCGAGCTGTATTCTGCATTTGATCAAATCGGTGATATTATAGTAGTCAGGATTCCAGATTCCCTACTATCAAAGAAAAAAATAATCGGCCAGACATTGTTGGATGCGGTGCATCCTGCACGCTCTGTTTTTTACCAGAGCTCAGATGTCTCAGGCGACTTTAGGACAAGAAAGCTAGAGGTAATTGCAGGAGAAGACAAAACCGAGACGGAATACAAAGAACATGGATGCAGATTCAAAGTGGACGTCGAAAAGGCGTTTTTCTCGCCAAGACTATCAACAGAAAGAAAGAGAATAGCAGATTTGGTCCAAGATGGTGAGGTCCTAATCAACATGTTTGGCGGAGTGGGTATGTTCTCCATAGTTGCCGCCAAGACCAAAAACTGCACAGTGTACAATATCGACCTAAACCCGCATGCTGCCAAGCTATGCGAGGAAAGTGTCAAGCTGAACAAAAAGCTCAAGGGCAAAATAATATCCATTAACGGCGATGCGGCCCAAGTAGTAAGGGAACAGCTCTGTGACAGGGGGGACAGAACCCTGATGTTGCTTCCCGAAAGATCCGATGAATTTTTGGATTCTGCCGTTCTTGCAACAAAGTCAGGCGGAGTAATCCACTATTACTCACACCAGCATGCGGACAGGCGCCAAAACTCTGCGGAACTGTCAAAGCAGCACTTTTTGCAAGTAGTGCCAGTAAAGGCCGAAATAATTGGCGGGAGAATGGTGCGGGCAGTAGGTCCTCGATACTACCAAACAGTAGTGGATGCCAAAATTACAAAATAGCTACTTGTCATCAGGTAAAATAGAAGATGGTGATGGCTTTGTAGTTGCCATCATGTAACCAATCCAGGATATCACACCAAGGATTCCGCCTGCAATCATCAGTACCGACAGCTGCAGTACAATTGGGCTCCACTCGGAAAGCATCAGCAAATACGCATAGACAAAAAACCCACTTATGCAGGAACAAAAGATCAAAATCCCAGTCATCTTGCGCCTAGTCATTTAGCTAAACACTTGATTGTAAGTATATGAATCTAATATGTAAATTCGATGGCCATCAAAAAGGCATCCTCGCCATCCCTATAGTATGCCTTGAGTCTCTGCTTTATGACAAATCCAATTTTTTCGTACAATCGGACTGCGTCGCCGTTGCTACATCTGACCTCCAGGTATAGCTCGTCGCATCGCTTTGACTTGATTCCCTGGATGCATTCTTCTATGATCGCCTTGCCCAATCCCTGCTTTCTGTATTCTTCTAGTACTGCAACAGAGACCACATGACCCTTTTTGACAAAGCCTAGCTTTTTGAAATTTGAAAATCCATATTCTGTCTTGCACATGATGTATCCTACTAGCTTGCCTTGGTGTTCTGCAACAAGGAACGCTTCCGGTAGTTCTGCTAGCAGACTTTCATAGAAATAATCCGAATAATGCTCTGGCAGTGTCTTGAGGTTTATCTCCATTACAGGAATTAGGTCTCCCGGCTCGCAGTGTCGGATTATGTAATCACCGGTCTGGTGGTTGATTATCTGCATTGTACTATTCTGGAATAATCGATATTTAACGTTAAAGTAGAATTATACAAATCAATTAATGCCCAGATTATACTTTGATACACAATGAGCGAGCCTACGCAGGAAGACGTAATTGCCATTGTATCATCAGTGTTTTCCATAAAAGGAATATCTGTAACACTTGAGAAAATGGAGTTTGAAATATCAGATTACGACTTGGAAAAGTTTGTCGGCCTTGCGCAAAGACTGGAAAAAATAGGAATTGTCTGCTTTGTGCAAAAACATGACAACAAAATAGTAATTCAGGTAAACAGGCTTCCCCCAGAGGCCAAAAAGAAAAAATTCCTTTCACGCGCCTGGCTACAAAGAATTCTGTTTGGTGTTGTCGTGGCATTTGCCATGATTGATGGATACTACAAGACGCTGGGCGCAAACAGTCTGACTTACATCGGAGACCCGCTTGACTTTGCAGTATTATACACGATATCCCTGATTGGCATACTTGGTGTGCACGAGGCGGGACACCTAGTCGCGGCAAGATGGCACAAAATACGCACGACTTGGCCGTACTTTATACCAGGAATTCCCGTGTTTGGCCTAGTGCCGACATTTGGCGCAGTAATCCAATCCCGCGGCTTGATGGTAAATCGCAACATCATTTTTGATATTGCAATTGCAGGCCCCATTGCGGGCCTAGTCATCGCTGTGTTGGTGTCATTTTATGGAGCATATACTTCGCCGATTTTGGATCCCAGCATTTCCGAAGGAGCGGACGGTTTGCGGAAGCTTGACGACAGCATTTTCATGCAGATAGCTCTTGGTGCATTTGGAAAAGCAGGATCCGACGTCGAGGTGTTAATGTCACCTGTGATGTTTGCTGCATGGATTGGGTTTTTGATCACGTTTTTGAATTTGCTTCCGGCGTGGCAGCTTGATGGTGGTCACATGGCTCACGCAATGTTTGGCCAAAAAATCCACAAAATTGCAACATATGCAAGTGTGGGAGTTTTGTTTTTGCTTCGATATGAAATGATGGCAATATTCATTTTGATATTCAGCATGAGAAACATGAGTGTACGTCCACTGGATGACGTCTCGCCGCTATCCAAGAACAGAAAACTGCTCTACATCATAGTGGTGGTCTTGGCCGTATTGTGCGCTCCTCTGCCGTTTTCAATTTGGCCCTAGAAGGATTCTTGCCCCATCTGGGACAATTGATACTTTTTGTCTTGCGCCCTGATGTTTTAGGACATATTCCAGAGTTTCTTTGACGCCATCAAACAATTTCATGTTTAGCTTTTTGATGTAAAATTCTGGCAAAACAGATACAATTCCTATTTGGATCTTTTTTTGAATCTCCGATAGGTACAGCAAGTCCTCCATGCCGTCCACGTATTTTGCTGGCTTTTGCAGCCTCTCTATGCTCATCCTGCCCTCAATGTACTGTCGTATTGCCTCAGAGCCGATTCCTGCCCTGCATTCGCCAAGCAAAATTGCTAGTCCCTCATCGCGAATCGCGGTATAACAGTTCCAAAGCGAGCCTAGGGACCTGCCAAGTGTGTCGTTGCTTGCGTCTTTGCCTGTGCTGATTAGAAGTGTTCGGTGTTTTTCTATTGACTTGACAAATGTTGCCATTGTTTTTGATATGGTATTTGTATTGGAGGGATGGCCTACTGCAAGATCAGCAATCCCCTTGTTGTGTGCTACAATTTCTATTGCAGAAATATCAAATGTTCCTGCAAAGGACTTGGCAACTTCCATTGGTTGTGTTTCTTTTCCTGAATTTGGCAGGTTGCCTTGCCTTTTCTCATATGCGGACAGCATCTGGTCCTTGCCAAATTTTCGCAATAGTTTAGTAGATACAGTATCAAAGCCGAACAAGCCGTCAAACTCCATTTCCCCCACAAAGACCAAACTGGAATCAACGTTTTCAATTCCCTCAAACGCCAGAACTTGGCTTTCCGGCGGAAGGCTTGAGCGGACCAAGTTCATAATTTGCTTGTCGGCAAACACTTTGGGTCTGGGGGCTGACTTTTGTGTGCATTTCTCAAATATTATAGATAATGTTTTTTGGATTGCCGGAGTGTAACTCAGTGCAACTAGTGTAATCGGTTTTGTTATGTCTAGTGCGTCAAGTCGTTCAGATATTTGGGCGTCATCCAGTACTGGAGAGTCGAGCTCGATTTTTTGGTCTAGGTTTTCTGCCTTTATATCAAGGACAACATCTGTGGCTCCATAGTTTAACCAGATTTCGGGCACAATACCCCCACAAAACAAAGCAAAATAAATCCAGTTTAGTAAATTTTGGTATGGAGTTTGTAAAAGAGTTTGCAACGTTTTTGCACCAAAATGGCATAATCAAGTTTGGTGACTATACCCTGGCAAGTGGCAAGAAAAGCTCCTACTATGTAGATTTAAGACTAGTTCCTAGCTATCCTCACCAATTTCGGCGCATGATAAAGCACTTGCAGAGCCTAATATCAGAGCAAATTGGCTTTGACAATGTTGATTCTGTTGCATCTGTGCCTACGGGCGGCCTAGTAATATCGTCTTCACTGGCGTACGAGCTGGTAAAGCCTCTAGTCTATGTCAGGTCTCAGGCAAAGGACTATGGGACTGGCAAACTAGTAGAAGGTATTGTAAAGTCTGGCGACAGAATTCTTCTGGTGGATGATGTTGCAACTACTGGCGGCTCGGTCATAAATGGAATCAAGGAACTCAAAAAGGCAGGCGCCAAGATTACAGATGCCTATGTTATTGTAAACAGACTGGAAGGAGCTGAGAAGAATTTGTTGCAGGAAGGAGTCACATTACATCAAATTTTGGATATAATGCAGGTTGCTAAAATTTTGCACGAGCAAAAGCTGATCGATGATTCTGTTTTGGACAAGGTAAAAAGACAGGTCCAGTCCTAGTCGTAGATCATTAGCTTTTTGTCTTCTAGGGTGTTGTGCAGGTTATTTACCGAGCGGTAAACGTCGGATTCCTTTTTTGCGCCGGTGCATACTAGCTTTCCAGATGCAAACAAGAGTACCACTGTTTTTGGGTCAAGCATCCTGTGGATCAATCCAGGGAATTGCTCTGGCTCGTACATGCTCCTAGGTAAAACTCGAGCAGCCTGCTCTAGGTGAATTTTTCCGCCAAGATTTCCAGATGCAACAATATTCTGTACAGTTACTACTGCATTGTTTTTTATTTTGATTCCGCCTTTTTTTAGCTGGGCTACAACAGAGTTTACAGCTTTGACTGCCATCTCTTCTGATTTTCCTCCGGTGCAGACCATTTTGCCTGATGAGAAAATCAGAGTTGCAGTCTTCGGGCTCTTTATTCTAAAGACTAGTCCCGGGAACTGTTCTGGGTTCCATTCTGTGTCTGGAAATTTTTTTGTGATTTCTGTCAGATCCAGCCTTTGCTCTATTGTGGCAGAGGCCACTACGTTTTCTATTGATACTATGGGTTTTGTTTGCGGCATCTTCAGACTTTTTGCAAGTCAGCCGTATTTATACTCAAATGAATTGGCAGCTCAGTCAAATGCCTTCACATCATTTTTCAGATATAACTCTGATTCTTCATTGCGGCCAAGTTCTATGTTATCGGGACTTCTTTTATTGATTGTCCCCCTTGCGCATGACTTTTCAATGTGGACAAACTCGTTGATTTTAGAGCCGTATTGGTACCATAATGGATGGATCACACCCAGATCGTATGCAATGACTTGGAGCATTGCGGTATTGCAAATACCCTGATTCGCCACATTATGGTGCCATTTGATAACTCAAAGCATGCGATTCGCGCATTTGGCCATGCACTGGATTTGGCAAAAAAATACGGGGCTGCAATCACGGTTATATCCATAACTGATGAAGACCAAAACACAGAGTGGATTAACGGCACGCCAAGCAGGCAAAAAGCACTTGCAGCTAGTCGAAACGCAGAACTTCGAAGAATCTTCAAATTATTGGAAGTCCAAGCCACCAAATTCCAAATTCATCTTACTTGTAGAATTTTAGAATCAAACACAATTGGGGAATCATTGATCTCATTTGCCAGCATGAACAAGGTGGACTATATCGTAATGGGAACACATGGTAAAGGAATGGTAAAGGAGATGATGCTAGGCAGGGTCTCTACCAATGTGGCTCTTAATGCGGCGTGTCCAGTAGTATTGGTAAAATAAGTGGGCCCAAAGGATTCCACAATTCTCAGCTTATTGAAGATATACTAAAAACAGGCAGAAAGCCATCGGTGGGCTTACAATACACCTACCACATTTTTTATGGTGTACATCATCGTGGAAAGTAAAATATTACTGCCACTCCTATCAACACAATTACCGAGCCAATAATCTCAAATCTATCCGGCTTTTTCTTGTCCACCCAGTATCCCCAAATTATTGACATGACAACAAATATTCCGCCATATGTTGCATACACTCGTCCAAACTCGGCCGGTTGCAGTGTTGGAACTATTCCATATGCAAAGAGAATCAAACCTCCAACTAACCCAAATATCTTGCCCTTGTGTTCACGCAACCATTTCCATACAAGATAACCACCGCCTATTTCCAGCAAGGCAGCAAAGAAGAAAACAGCTAATGTCGTTACTATTATTTCGACCAAATCTTTTCTCCTTTTCTTGGATAATAGTATATGATCAAAACGCCAATTACTGCAATTATCGTGCCAATCACATCATAATTATCCGGTTGTGTGCCATCAATCAGCCACCCCCACATAACAGACATCACGATAAAGACTCCCCCATATGCTGCGTAGATTCTATGAAAATGAGACTTTTGAAAAGTTGGGACAACACCGTAAAGGAATAACACAAAGCCCCCGACTGCTCCAACCCACCAGGCAAAGTCATCTCGTAACCACAACCATACCAGATACCCGCCTCCAATCTCACACAGTCCGGCAACAAAGAAAAGAAAAATTGATGAAAGTATGTCTTTTTGATTCATTTGGAATTGACAACCAGATGATCGTTTTAATCATTACCTTTGGTGGATTAATCTTGTGCCGATACTTGGAAAATAAATTGTAAAATCACCAGTCCGTGTTTCATCTTCCATCAATACACATGGAATCATGTCATTGATTTTTGAAAAAAGGCTTCGATCCTCTCAGAGTTGTGAAACCGAAGGTGGGCCCAAAGGTTTGCGCCAATACGTAATAGATGGAAACCAGAAACGGTAGAAAGCCATCGGTGGGCTTAGAATACACCTACCTCATTTTTTATGAAGCATATATCACCGTGGAAAGTAAAACATTACTGCCACTCCAATCAACACAATTACCGAGCCAATAATTTCAAATCTATCCGGCTTTTTCTTGTCAATCCAGTATCCCCAAATTATTGACATGACAACAAATATTCCGCCATACGTTGCATACACTCGTCCAAACTCGGCTGGCTGTAATGTAGGCACTACACCATATACAAAGAGTACTAATCCACCAATCAATCCAAATATCTTACCCTTGTGCTCACGCAGCCACTTCCACACAAGATATCCGCCTCCAATTTCTAGCAATGCCGCAAAAAAGAAAACAGCAAGTGTTGTTACTATGACTTCGACCAAACCTTTCCACCTTTTCTTGGATAATAGTAAATGATCAAAACGCCAATTATTGCAATGATAGCGCCGATCACATCATAGTTATCTGGTTGTGTGCCATCAATCAACCATCCCCACATAACCGACATCACGATGAAGACTCCCCCATACGCTGCATAGATTCTATGAAAATGCGATTTTTGCAAAGTCGGGACAACACCGTAAAGAAATAACACAAAGCCTCCAATCACTCCGACCCACCAAGCAAGGTTATCTCGAAGCCATAGCCATACCAGATATCCGCCTCCAATCTCACACAGTCCAGCAATAAAGAAAAGAAGAATTGATGAAAATACATCTTTTTGATTCATTTGGAATTGACAACCAAACGATTGTTTTAATCATTTACTTTGGTGAATTCGTCTTGTATAATATTAGAAAATAGATTGTAGAATTACCAGATCTGCCTCGTTTACCTCTGATACGCGATAAATCATTTAACTAATTTCTGAAAGAGTCTTACTATGCCAAGCCAATTGCACTAAAATCCAACAAAACATGCAAGAGTCTGAGATTAAGGCAAGGCTGTTGCTTAGGGATTCCGCCAACGATCTCAAATACAAATATGGCAGCAGAGATGCCAAGTATGATTCCAAGCTTTTCTTCTAGTGGTTATGAATTTAGTGTGATTCTCAATTATTTCGGATTATAATTTTGCCAAGTTCGGCAAAAATCATCAAAGTATCTTTGAAACTGCGTCTTTTAGTTCTGTAGTAGCTTGTCTTCGTTTTCCGTGCGGGGCTTGATTAATGCCTTCGACCAAATCCTCTATTATGACACCAATTGCACCATCGAGTGCTGCACGAACTGCTGTTATCTGTTGTACGATTTCAGGATAGCTTTTCCCATCATCTATCATTTTTCTTATCCCCTTGACATGTCCTTCTATTCTGGCCAGTCTTTTCTCTACCTCAGGCAGTTTATGATGAGTCATATACCATTCATCTTATTCATTATATTTATCTGATAAGTTTAGACGTCCAATATTAAAATAATTCAATCATACTCAATCTTTGACTTGTAATTCTTTTACCAGTTTTACTTTTAATAATTTGACAGAGTTTAGGAAGACGAGTACATCTGGCCCTAAGTGAAGTATTGCTGCTTGAATTGGACCTATCCACCCCAGCAGAGCTGCAGTAATACCTAGAATGTGAACTACACCAACACCAGCTATTAGGTTTTCTTGTATGGTTCTATATGCACGACGCGATATTGTACGCGCTATTGCGATCTTTGCAAGATCGTCGGTCATCAAAACAATATCTGCAGCCTCCATCGCGGCTTGTGTACCTCCTCCACCCATAGCAATGCTTACATCTGCAGCTGCCAAGGCCGGAGCATCATTGATACCGTCTCCAACCATTACCACTTTTGTCCCTCTCTGCTGCATCTCCCTTATGACGGCCACTTTGTCTTGCGGGAGGAGGTTTGCACGATATTCATCAATGCCAAGTTCGTCTGTCACTGCCTTAGCTGTAGATTCATTATCTCCAGTCAACATGATAATGCGCTTTACTCCGGTGTTTCGTAGCTCTGCAAGCGCGGTCTTGGCACCTGGCCTAATCGTATCTCCAACCATGATCACACCTGCGAACTTTCCGTTTATCGACACATGCACGGGGGTGGATGAGCCAGATCCAATAACAGGTACCTCAACCCCGTTTTCTTGGAGTAATGCAGAGTTTCCTACCAGTATCTCTTTTTTCTCCACAGTTGCCTTGACACCCCTTCCACGCACTTGTTCAAATTCGGTTGGCTCTGAAATGGCGAGTTTTTTACCGCTTGCATGATCCACTATGGCTTTTGCCAGGGGATGTGCAGATCTTCGATCCGCCGTTGCGGCAAACGCTAACAATTCATCTTTTGAAAAAGACGAGTCAAATACTTCGATATCGACTACGCGTGATTTGTTAGATGTCAGTGTACCTGTCTTATCAAAAACAATGGTGTCTATTTTCGCAAGCGATTCCAAGTAGATACCGCCTTTCACAAGTACACCACTACGTGCGGCACGCGCAATGGCTGCAATCATAACCAATGGTGTTGCAAGACCCAATTCCGCAGGCGATGTAAAAATTAGAAGTGTAACGATCAGTAGTACATTCTGTGTTGCCAGATAAACTATAATGAGAAAGGCAAAAACTGCCGGGATCAGCCATTTAGCTACCTTATCAACTAGTTTTTGGACTGGAGCCTGGTGTGATTCAGCCTCTTCAACAAGCGATATGATGCGAGCAAATGTAGTATCTTTTCCAACCTGCTCAACTCGAATGTCAAAAGCGCCTGCCTCTACAATAGTTCCTGCAAAAACGTGATCACCGCATGCTTTATCTTTTGGAATGCTCTCTCCTGTAATTGGCGCTTCATTCACCGCGCCATTTCCATGTATGACTGTGCCATCTATAGAAATTTTTTCTCCTTCCCGCACGAGCACAATGTCGCCCACTTTTAGATCTGCAATGGCAACTGTTCGCTCCGTCCCACCGTCTTTGACTATTGCTGTGGTTGGGACAGAACCAATTAGATTCTTTATTGATGCCCTTGCCCGATCAGTATTAAGCTCGGCGATAAATTCTGCAATTAGAATAATCACCATCAATACTGCGCCAGCTACCGTCTCCCCACCAAAAACAGCCGTCAAGGTAGCAATCGTTATGAACAACTCGGTTCCAATTTTTCGTTCGCGTATACCTTCGATGGCGGCTTTTTTCGCTAACGGGTACAGTCCGATGGCAATTGCTGCCCATAGCACATATACAGGAACTAGTTGCTGCCAGTACAAAATCGCAATAATTCCAGTCACCGCAATACGGGAGACATCTATGCGCTTGCTCTGTATTATGTCTACAAATTTGTTTGATTTTTTCTCGTCGTATTCATATGTTTGTGACATGATATCCCCTGGGGGAGGATAGGATATATGTTTTTAAGCAAAACCACTTAATCCAAGTTTGAATTAAAAGAGATAGGGACGAATCCATTATAATCATGTCAATGACTTTCATTAAGGCGGAAAGCCATCGTGGGGCTTACAATACCACTTTTTATTTTTCTATTGCAGAGGAAAACGAAATCAAAAGGTTAACCAGAGATTTTTTTATTCATCAACATATACCGAGTATCATAATCTCATCGGTCTTTGTTTCACACATGTTCTAGTGATTATAAGTATTAATACAACATATCATTAATTAATGATACATTAATGCAATTAGAGAAACTCAAACTTAAGGCAAAACTTTTCAGGGGATTTGGAGATTCCACAAGACTGGCAATTCTGGAACATTTACGAAAGGGTGAAAAGACAACATCACAAATAGTTGAGGTCACCGGCCAGAGCCAATCAAACGTGTCTAACCATCTTGCCTGTCTTCTGGACTGCGGACTGGTGAAAAATAGGCGAGAGGGAAAAAGCATCTTTTACAGTATAAGCGATAGAAAGGTCTCAAAGGTTCTTGAAGAAAGTGATAACATCCTGTCAGATGTTGCCAATAGGTTATACTCATGTGTCCACTATAACGAAAAATCATAGGGTTGTCATTGATGACAGAACTAGGATGTGTTTGCTGCACCAATGAAACAGAAGATGAGAATGCTTCTAAGAATTCAAAGTATCTTATTTCCATGGGGCTTGCCCTCACCGTAGCAATAGTAGTTCTTGAGACATTTTTTGATTCACCAGAAATTGATTTCATTCTTTTGGGATTGGCAACTCCAATTCAGGTGATTTTAGGCAAACCGTTCTATGTGAGGTTTTACTACACCATAAAGCACAGATCTGGATTTACAGTTGACATCCTCGTTGTCATAAGCACAACGGTAGCCTACGTTTACAGCATACTGTCAACTCTGGTTGGAACGCACACAACTTTCTTTGAGGCATCTACATCTGTTCTCACTATTTTTTTCATTGGTGAATACATCGAAGCAAGAATAAGAAAGTCAACATCAGGCTCCATCAGGAGTCTTTTAGAGCTAAGGCCAAAAACTGCAACGATATTAAAGAACAACACTGAGGAAACAATTCAAGCCGACCAGATTCAAGTTGACGACATAATTGTTGTAAAACCGGGCGAAAAAATTGCAACAGACGGGGTAGTTGTGTATGGTGAATCGTCGGTTGACGAATCGATGATCACCGGAGAATCGCTTTCTGTTGATAAGGGGATAGGCGACAAGGTAATTGGCGGAACCATCAACAAAAATGGCTACATACAATTCAAGGCAACAAGCGTTGGAAGCCACACAGTTCTTGCTAGCATAATAGGAATGGTAGAACAAGCAAGAGCATCAAAATCTCACATACAGAGAGTCGCGGATAAGGCCGTAAGACATTTCGTTCCGATTCTTTTTGCCATCGCAATAGCGTCGTCTCTTTTCTGGTTGTTCAGCCTCCAATCCATACCGTTTGCTTTGACCGTCTTTGCTACGGTTCTGGTAGTGGCATGTCCCTGCGCTTTGGGAATAGCAACGCCGATGGTGGTGTCCCTTGGTGTCGATAAAGCTGCAAGGCATGGTGTTTTGATAAAGGGTGGTGAATATCTTGAGAAGCTGGCAGCAGTCGATACCATAATCTTTGACAAGACTGGCACCCTAACTCAGGGAAATCTACAGATCACAGATGTAATTCCAAGCAATGGATATGACACGACCTCGGTTTTACAGGTAGCCGCCTCAGCCGAACTAAAATCAGAACATCCTATTTCAAAGGCAATAGTTACAAAGGCATCATATCTAGATATCAAACCACTTGAGATTACCAGCTTTGAGGCATTGTCAGGACACGGTATATCTGTAGTGTGTGAACAAAAACAGATCTTCGTAGGAAGACCAAAAACAAAAATCGAAACAATTCCACAAGATCAACTTATGACAATATCCGATCTTGAATCGGAAGGAAAAACAGTTGTCATCGTGTGTAGTGACAATAAACTAATCGGTCTTATTGCATTAGCAGATACTCCAAGAGAAAATGCAAAGCACATTGTAGATGATTTAAAAAAGATGGGAAAAGACATCATAATGATTAGCGGAGACAATCAGCAAACTGCAAACGCGGTTGCAAAACAGATAGGAATCAAGCACATCTTGGCTCAAGTGCTACCAGAACAAAAAGCGTTACAAGTCAAAAGACTGCAAGAGGAGGGAAAGAGAGTTGCGATGGTCGGTGACGGCATAAACGATGCACCTGCTCTGACCCAGGCGGATGTCGGGATTGCAATAGGTTCTGGAACAGACGTGGCCATTACTTCTGGGCACGTCATAATAATGAAGAGTGATCTCCACGACGTAGTCTACGCAATAAAATTGGCAAAATACTCCTTTGCAAAGATAAAGCAAAACTTGGCAATTTCATTTACCTACAATGCCATAACAATCCCAATCGCTGCTGGCATATTGTACGGAGTAACAAACTCCTTGATTCTTTCACCTGCACTCGCAGCACTGGGCTGGATAGTAAGTGATTCATCAGTATTTGGGAATTCCTTGCTTGTCAGAAGGTTCACATTATCGTATTAACTATAACGCAAGCGACGGCACAGACAGATACCCAACTTGGGAAAAATATGAAAACAAATCTGCGAATTTGTCCTTGAATGTGTCAAGTGCGCTCGACACATGTACACTGGTACGCTTGTCGGATCAGATGCATCGCATCTTCAATATTTTTCTGTGAACTAATAGTAAACACTCTGTCAAAAGTCCAAGCCGGAGTTCTTTTGATTTTCCTAGTAATACCCTTTTCATCCATGAAGGAATCATTGGATTTTATGTGTACTTCCAGACAGTCCGGGAGAAATTTTACTGTGCAAAAGTTCTTGAGTGGCGAAGTCTGGAAAGTGATCCAATTCTTTCTTGATTTTTCCTTGACGTTCGGCAGAGAGCAAATCTGTTTGCTTAACGTGGAGAAGACATTCTTCATGTCATTGTTGATTTTGTCGAGATGTTCGTCCACAGGAATTGTTGTCCACTTGAAGGTCCACTTCTTGGCTTCTTTCTGCAGAGTCTCTCTGGTGAATGTGGTGAATTTATGGAGGGATTGGTTCCGGTTGTTCGTGTATGTCTCGAAAGGTATTGCCCTTACATCCGTTCCATCCTTTGCCAGATACTCAACCACTTCATTGAGCTGCTCTGAGATACTATCAATAATTATGAAGATTCCCACTCCCTTCCCAATAATCCTAGCCAAGTAATCCATATCGGAAACCTTGTTCTTATTTTTCACTGTATCAGTTGTGCCGGCTAGGAATTTTGCCAGTTCGTATCTTGCCTCAGAGTTGTCCATGGCCATTTTGAATCTTGAGAGTTGATTCATCACATGACGGACGATATCATGAGAGCTCAGCTCTACTTCAATGATGAAGAATTTGTCATTGGTTAGATCCACCAAATAACCGTCTGGCGTGCTACCTATCCCGCTCTTGCTCACTATTTTTCTCTTGACATTGAAAAAATGCGTGTTCTTTCCAAATAATTCTGCAGTGTGTTCTATTGCCAGCTTTTCTAATTCTTCTTCCAACTTGTAAGAGTATAGATTGTAAACTTCATCATCAAGTATGACAACTGGTATTCATTCTTGCTGCATGGGAACTTTTTTCTATTTTCGCTTGGTAGTATAAATCTCCACCTAGGCAAACCATAGGAAATAACAAAATCAAATTGAAATTTCGTATTTTTTCCATCTACCGGAACCAATTTCTCTCACAAGACCAAGCTCAACCATTTTTGTCATGTAATTTCGGTAAGAGCGGTCCGTGACTGTCTCGTTCATTGATTTTCTATATTGGTTGAACAGTCTTCCAGAGTCCATGACCTTGTTCTGCTTTAACAGTTCATAGAGGGTCTGTTGGTGCTCGTTCAGTTTTCTGAGAAGATAGGACAGCCGATACTTTCTTGCGCATTTTGTTGCGATCTTTACGTGATCCAATGCTATAGTTTCAGCACCTCTTGATTCTGCGTCGATTGCTGCATTTTTCAGAATCTGTATGCTGGCCCTAGCATCGCCACCGCTAGACCTTGCAATCTCAGAGATGAGCTCACCAGAAATGGACTGTGGGTGAAGGCCGTAATCTATTCTATCTTGCAGTATCTGTGTTATCTCATGCGACTCATAACCACCAAATTCCACTTCATGCAGATGCAAGCTGCTTCTGATCCTGTTGTCCATGTTTATTGGAGAGTAGGAATAGTTTGATATCAGAATCAGCGGACACGAGTTTCGTGTAAAGGTATAGAGCAGATCATTGTCCTTTAGGTGGTCTGCTTCGTCAAGGCAGATTATGACCTTGCGCTTTAACTTCTCAAATTTGCGAATCAATTCACTTGTGGACTCTTTTCCGTGAACCATGAAACCCATCTGACTGAGTATCGCCTCCATGACCTTGTGGGACGTTCTGTTCGACCAGCAATTGACGTACACGTGCATGTCTTTGAAATGATCACGCAATACCGACCGAACCACAGTCGATTTGCCGGCTCCAGGGGAGCCATAGACATAGAGGTTTCTCGCAAGATTGCCAGTCTTTATTGGAGATAAACAATTGAGAATCTCATTTTTGTGGCTGTCTCTGCAAAGTGTATTTTGCGGTAGGAAGGCCTCATGCAGCAGACCTTCGTCTAATATTATACGCCTCCCCATCGTATCTTCATAAAACTGTACATTTGTCCAGCTTAACCTTTGTCACGGTGATTTTCCGATAGAAATTCGCTTTTGGAAAATAGCTATTCTATCACAGCTATTGATTTCTTAGTTGAAGATCATCTAGTTTTCAGAGATTTTCGGCACGAGAGATGAGCCGCAATTAGGTGCTCGCTGGGAGCACATCACATCGGAACAAATCTCCTCTGCGGAGAAGATTTGAACCTAATGAGTGATGCTCCCTGCGAGCCACTAGTATCGGCTAATGTCTCCATCCGAAATTCTTGCGGAAATGTAACGGAACGTTACAGTCGCAAAACGGAATATAATAGAAAACAATGTGATGCGGATGAGCCGAGCATTAGAGATCTATCCACTCAGGAAGAGAATAGAAAGAGAACTCGAACTTGTTAGCAAGGATCCATACAATGCAGAATCAATTCTAAAGTATCATCAATCCAGAGTAGCAGAGGGCATCAGCCCTGCAAGGATACACAAGTGTCTCAACACCATCAAGCTCATTTCTAGAATGCTTGGAAAGTCATTTGCGGACGCCACAAAGGACGACTTTGTGAAGCTTGTCTCAGGGTTTGAAAGCACTGACTGGTCGGACTGGACCAAGAGGGACTACAAGGTGATCCTAAAGCATTTTTACAAATGGTTCAGAAATTGGGAGGACGGTGCACCACCTGAGGTCAGATGGATCAAAAAGACCTCGAGCGCGCAAAACAAAAGGCCAATACTTCCAAAGGACCTCCTCACACCGGAAGAGAAGGACGCCCTCCTACGTGCAACCTACAATCCAAGAGATAGGGCACTATTTGAGATTCTATTCGAATCGGGTAGAAGATTGGAAGAGATCCTCACGCTACATCTAAGCGACATAGAATTTGACACCATAGGGGCAAAACTCTACGTTGACGGAAAGATAGGATCCGACTTTGTGAGGATAATCTCTTCTGCGCCCTCGCTTGCCATATGGCTTGACCACCACCCAGGAAGGAACCATCCGGACTGCCCAGTCTGGATTGGGTTTGGCAAGACCAACATGATGAACCAGATTGCATATGCTGCTGCCGTATCCATTCTGAAAAAGGCAGCCAAGAGGGCCGGAATCAAGAAGAGAGTGTTCTACTACCTTTTCAGGCACACTAGAGTAGACGAGACACAGGGAATTCTGACTGAACCACAGCAATGCATGATGTTTGGATGGAGGTTTGGCTCTGCCATGCCGGCCACATACATGAAAAGATACGGAAAGCACATCGACAACGCGCAGTCAATCATGAACGGGATAAGGCCGCAGGAGAAGACAGTTGTTGTCACCTCTCAACCGAGGAAGTGTTTCAGATGCAGTCTTGAGAATTCTCATGTTTCCAAGTTCTGCAACAGATGCGGCGCGTTACTTGATACGTCTACAACCAGCGATGTTGACCAGAATAAGACCATGCTAGACAAGCTCATCTATGGGATCGCCGCAGAACCGCAGAAATTCGAAAAGTTGAGAGTTGCATTAACGAAGATCTGCAAAGAGGATTAGCCCTAGCGGAATCACACTGACACAGCCTATTTTTAATTGATAAAACAGAATTGTCTGGATTCAAAATGAGAGGCCTATGTACCCGATGTAAGGAGCATAGGGGGGTGGGGGAGGAGTGGGACATACATTTGTGGGAGAATTTTCCCATGTGTGACAAGTGTGGTGCATTCGTTGATCTGGAGGACCAGTGATGGAAGAAGAGTTTGAATTGGTGATTCTGTCGTGCGGTCACGCCATCAACTCCAACTCTGGCCTTGGCAAGTGTGCCAAATGCAAGATGAACAAATGTAGTAGATGCCTTCAGGTGATCGACGGTCAGCTGATCTGCCCGAGATGCTTTGAGGATAAGATGAGGGAGAAGGATGAATGAGCTTTGGCAGTGTGGAATCTGCCGGTCGCTTGTGACAAGGGATCAGATAGACGGAGTATGCAAGACGTGCAAGAACCACACGTGCAACCATTGCAAGAGGATCTGCGACAGGTGCCAGGAGATATGCTGCATGCTGCACATGGAAGCAAAGATAGTGATGCGGCAACAGCAGCCCTATGTCCACAGATTATGCTGGATTTGTAAGGAAATTTGGTACTGACAAGACCAGTTTACGCATGATTTTCTAATACTTATGTAACTAAAGTCTTGTTGGACAAGACTATCGTTACAAAGGATATATTTTAATACTTATGTAACCAAAGTCTTGTTAGGTGAGACTATGGTTACAAAAGAATTAAAGCTCTTGGGGCCGAGGGAACTGAGGCTATTGTTCACCCTAGAAGAGGAAGGGAAATTTGTATTCAAAACAGATGATGCACGTAGAATTTTAGGAACTAGTGAGGCGTCAATAAAGAACGTTCTGTACAGACTCAGGAAAAAAGGGAGAGTCGAGGAGATAGAACGCGGTAAATATCTTCTCATACCAGCAAAAGCAGGTTATCATGGTAAATGGGCCGAAGTGCCTTTTCTAATAGTATCAGAAATTGTAGATCCTTATTACATAGGATTTGCATCAGCTCTCAATTACTGGGGTATGACGGAACAGGTTCCAAACACAACTTTCGTAGTAACAACAAAGAGAAAGAGAAATCTGGAATACGGTTCGCTCAAATTCAAATTCATTACATTTTCAAAAAAGAGATTCTTCGGTATAGTTGATGAAGAAATTTCGGGTGAGAAATTCAAAATATCATCTAGAGAAAAAACAATTGTGGATGGTTTGATCTATCCGAAATATTGTGGCGGTCTTGACGAGATAGTGAAAGGTATTTGGGAATCTCAGAACGAGATCGACTTTGCAAAAGTCATTGACTATGCAAAAGAGATGAGAAATGATTCTGTCAAGAGAAGACTGTTCTACATACTCGATATATTAGAATTAAATAAGAAAATCAGATCAAAGGATCTGAACAAAGTTCCAAAAGATCTCAAGTGGCTGGATCCGAGTGGACCAAAAAAAGCATTAGAATATTCCAAAGAGTACGGTTTGATCATAAACAGGACCAAGAAGGATTTGATGAGTTGGAGAGGATATTAGATGTTGAGTAAAGACGACATAATGAAAATTGCTGGTGAGAAAAAGCTCAACCCGTCAGCAGTAAGCAAGGATTACGCATTAGGATGGCTGTTATTTGGCATTATGAAAAGCTCGATAGGTAGCAAGCTCATTTTCAAGGGAGGTACTGCCCTCTCCAAGGTACACTTTCCCGAAGGCTGGAGGCTCTCTGAGGACCTTGATTTCACTCTGATTGACGACATGGACCCAAAGACTTTGGAAAAAGTACTGAAGGATGAAGTTCCAAAAATTGTCAAGGATGCAGTCGGTATGGCTGTTCGATTGAAAGATAGGCCTCATAGTAACGAGGGATATCTTATGAGCAGGTTTCAATATGATGGCCCACTGGGCAAGGACACCGTAAAGATAGAGATAACGAGGGAAGAAGTGACCGGAGAGACACATACAAAAAAGATGCCAAGGGTATTCGACTATCCGGAATTCGATGTTAGAGTATATTCACTAGATGAGATACTTGCAGAGAAAACACGCGCCATCATACAACGCACTAAGATCAGGGATTATTACGATGTATGGAGATTGCTAAAAACCAAAAAATTTGACAGAGAAAAAGTAAAGGCATTATTTTTGGAAAAATGCAAGAGCAAAGATGTCACATTTACAGGTATTGATCAATTCTTCCCTGACGGCATAGTGAAAACGCTGGAACCATATCTTGAGACAGGCCTGACAAGACTCAGTAGAGAACCAATGCCATCTCTTGACGATATGATAAGTGAGATCAGGGAATTATTAGAAAAGTTTCTCAAGTGATTGACTTCTAGCGGAATTCTACACCCGTAACCTAGTTCTTAACAAGAACAACATCTGGATGGTGAACTGGTACTGCATATGCGGTAATTTCGTCCGCGACAAAAGATTCTGTCCAAGATGCAAATTCTTCCGATTCAGGATAGAAAATTCACCGATCCTCGATTATTGGGGCCTCAGAGTCGGTACTCTGTCTAATGGCCTTCCGTTCAACTTTCCGGTGAACTTTCTGGCCACTCATGTATTAGTGAGCGGACAGACAGGAACCGGCAAAACCAGATTTGCGATGAACCTTGCAGTCAAGTCTTCAAATTACGAATCTTTTCAGAAAATCAAACTGCTAGTAGTAGATGTAGAGGGAGAGTGGAAGAACATTATTCCGAAGCTGAAAGGCCAGACGGAATATTTTGCAGTCGATAAGAATCTGAAAATCAATCCGTTTGATCTTGGCGACCCGGCACTCATCAGAGAGCTGATGAGAGAGACCGTCTTCAAAGGAATAGAGAAGGAGTACGTCGATTTATCAGCTCAAATGAATTTCGTTCTACAAGAGACGATCAGTGAGAGCCACAGCATAGATGAACTGATCAAGAACATCAAATATTACGACCGGCAAAAACTTACCGCTCTAGACAAAACGAAGACTGCCCTCCTGGTCAGGCTTGACCCGTTCATGCGCTCTCCATTGAAGGAAATTTTTCTCTGCAACAAGTCGAATCCAGATTTTTCCCGACTCGATGAAAAGAACGTCATAATCGACTTGCATGCACTTGATGCCCTAGTGGCGTATGGTGCTGAGATCCGCCTCATCTACAACACAATCACGACCTACTATCTGAGAAAGATGCTGAATCGTGGGCCCTGCGACTGGGTCTCCAATCTTTTCATAGCAGACGAGGCCCAGTTGCTGGTCCCTAAGATTCTACATAAAATCGTCGTGACAGAATCCTGGCCGGCAACAGAGTTTGCCACACGTCTCAGAAAGCGCGGATGCGGTCTTATGCTGATCACCCAATCTCCGAGCAACATAGAGAAGGACATCTTCAAGAACGTGGGCACGAAAATAGCCTTCCGCCTCCAGCATCAGGAAGACATCCGCCTCCTGTCCGAGGCTGCCGCCTTCGTCGACCAGGTCGAATATGAGTATCTAGCCGACCGCTTTGTCAGACTTCCCCGCACAACTGCAATTGCAATTGTCTCAGGGTACGAGCCGTTTCTTGTGACAGCTGACAGCTTCGACATCATGCCGCATGAAGTGGCAGCGGATGCAGCGGTAATGGAAGCGGCAGCGGCAACAGCAACAACAGAAACGGCAAACAAAGCAAAAGCAGCAAAAGACAGAGAAGACGACAAAGACAACGGAGACGATGAGGACAACAAGACTTTCCTTGAAAGCATAGACAAGGAACCGTTTCTTTCCGTCATCGAAAGGCGAACAAAGTTAGGATGGGATGACAAGAGATACACCAATGTGACGGATGAGCTTTGCAGGAAGAAGAAAATTGAGTTGGTCAGAGTCAAGCTCGGCAGGGGGGCGCCTAGGATCCTGTACCAGAGGCCTGGGACGGTTCCAGGAGTCAAACACGAATTCTATGTCAACTGGATAGCGGAAAGTCTCACAGCAAAGGGATATGATATTCGAAAAAACAAAGATGGTCCAGACATAGAAGTGCTGGATCGCAGCACGGTGATTGAAGTGGAGCTTGGCACATCCAACATATCTGGCAATCTGAAAAGAAACCTGCAAGAATTCGACAGAGTGATCGTTTGCTCGGACGATTCAAAGCTCATTGAAGCCTTGTCTGCCAAATCCAAGGAGAACCGGATTTTGTTTCTGCCAGTCCAAAAAGTTCCGGCCGTATTTGAAAAGATGCGGATTGGGAAGGATTTCTTGAATACTTGATAATGAGGTGAGCAAGTGGAAGATGAAATACCAAAACTGTACGAAACCGACGGCATACCTGCCGAAAAGAAGGTAATCTACCAAAAATGGGAGATTCCGCAGATTGGCTTTTACTGGCTGATAGCGGAACTGGACAAGAAGGAAAATCTGGCGTTTGGCTATGCCAACCTGAATGACGACAATTTTGCGGAATGGGGCTACATCAGCCTGGATGAGTTGACTGAGAACAAGGTCACAAAATGTCACAGCTGGAAGCCCTGCTCATTTGAAGAGGCACAGAAAAAAATGCAGCAATACAGGAGGGAGCGTCATCTCAGATGATGAAGACGACAATTTTGCGGATGATTTTAGCGTCGACATACCTGCTGACAGCTCAAAGAAATACGAGTCGCTTTACGATGGTTATTTGGTTGACGATTATGGAAAGGTAGTAGGCGAAGCCACAAGATATGATCCGTATTCCAAGTTTGGCCACATAATGCTGTACGAGATTGACTCGTTTGGGTATGTCCCCGGTTTTGTCAAAAAAGGCCTTCGATTGATGTCTGAGGAAGACATGATGTCAGATGACAAGCTCAAAAAATCACTTGAAGAGGCCAAATATGAAAAGTGGAAAAGATACCATATCGTGGATTTGATTGCGGAATACGATGCAATGTGCAAGCAAAGATCATTCTTTGAGACATTCTGCAAGAGGATCTATCAGGATGTTTTGGAAAAGGAGAAAATTGATGAAAAATGAATTCATAAAATCATTTTATTTTCTTACTTCCTGAGCTATTGATAATCTCACAATTGCTACTGTTATGAGTGGATATAGCCATAGTATACTCAATGTCTCTGAAGGGATTGATTCTGGAAAAATCTGCATAATGCTAATCATCGCATATACACCTACAAAACCAGCTAACAATAGTGCAAAAGTATTCTTAAATTTCACAAGCGGGTTTTTGACATCTCTGAAAAGACAGACAAGTGAAAGTTGAATGGGTGTGGTGACAAATGAAAACTTGAAACTTGCTAATGCCTGATGGTATATCCATTCTGTTTGCAACGAGTTAACCATATCGTCAATCACTTGTAGAAATGGAGAGTAGATAGCTATCAAAAAAGTGACACTAAGAATAACTGCTACGGAAAATAGATTCCATAATTCGAGATTGAGGTTTTCTCGTCTGAATTGAATTCCCAAAATCTTTTCAATGATTACGATTATCCAGATTACAATTTGTTTAATCATTTTGAATTTAAATGATCTTCTATAATGTTTTCAAGGCCAAGACATTTTATCAGAATTAACATGAGTGGTTTATCAAGTAGTACGTATTTGAATTTCCCATCTCGATTATTTTCTAATATATTCCTCCATATTTCAAACTGAATATCTGTAGTAGAAACAAGAAATAGGGCATCACTGGCATTACCGTGCATTATTGCTGCAGAGTACTTTTCCCAGGTGAATGTTGTTTTTCCTCCATATCTTTTAGCTTCACCAAATTTTTCAGGTTGTAAGCCAGATTGTAGATATTGCAATAAGTCTATTATGACAAAATCTGGATTAGCTGGTCCTCCCATTGGAATAATTTTCGAATTTAATATTGTGTTCTGAAATCTGGCCAGATAACCATAAAATGTTTGCAGTTTCGGATAATTTGTTTTTATTTGTTCTAACAAATCCACGCAAAAGTGTTCGAATTGCGTTGGTGTTAATGATGATCTTAATTCATCAAATTTATTTTCGAGTTCTATCGAATAATTTGTATCAAAGATTGTCGTAACATTTTGTAGCTGTTTAATCAACAGTGATTTATCTTCTAACAACTCGATAAATGTCACAAACTGAGATTTGTTGAATTGATTAAGTAGGTGTGCGTGTTTCTCACTATCCAGTATAATAAATAATGAAGATTGTTTTTCTGCATTCGCCATGATATAATTGGAGTCGGAAATTTCTAATATCAGTAAAGGAATAATCTTACCATCAATTTTCACTTTCCAATATCTAGAATTTTTGTCATAAACATTTTCTATGTCTGATAACATGGAGTCAATATTTTGAATAATTTTGTCATAGTTTATCTTGGAAATCTCATTTTCAGAGTTTGTTTTAGATATATTCTGACGCTTGTTACAATTTGAACAAATTATAAAATTCTCAATGTTATTGCTATTCAACAACGTTCTATTCTTACAACGGTTACATGTCACAGATTTTTTTATTGATGTTGAAATCAGTTTTTCAGATTCCAATTTTTTTAAAAGTAAATGACTAAGTACGTCATCACTGCTGACAGAATAACCCTTTCGAATTTGTATGCTCATACAATCACTTTCTGATGGCCGTGATTAAAGTGGAAATTACCGCATCCTTTTTGTCTTCTGACATGTTTCGGTTTTCAAAATTAAGAATAATTTTTTCATCTTTGTTGGTAAGAGTATTCAGTCTATAGGTTATATCTCCAATACCAACAGTTATTCCCAAAATATCTTTCATTTCTGAAATGAGATTCAAATTATGACTGCTTTCTAACTCTTTTAGAGACTCAGTTATTGGTTCCATGTTTGATGATTCCAAACGTATGGTGGGAGAATTTACTACTGGTGCATTCCTACGTTCTATTCCTAACAGGCGCATTTCTGCTATTTTACCATTTTTTAATCTAGTCAAGAAATCTGAAATTTCAGAAGTTTCAAATTCCTGAACGATTCTGGAAAACGTGACACTCTTTTTTGATATATGTTCAATTAGCAACTCCATCCACTTAGTGACTGCTTGGGTATCTCTTGACGATACGATATCTAGTCTATTCCCCTTTTCTGATAATACCATCCCCTTAATTCCGGCCGTTTTGAGAAACAAATTTTTTGTTACCTGGTGTATGGGATTTCTGTTTCGGCTTTCCAATCTCACAAAGATCTTTGTCTTTGAATTGTTAGTCTCGAACCACCATAGCTTTACTTCTCTTCTGATAATACCATCCTCTCTTAATTTTTTGAAAAACTCTTGAATATCGTTTTCTGAAATATTCTGCAATTTTTCTGTTACAGCTATTGTTGGTTCACAAATGAATGTTCTTGTTGGTGATCGATTGATTATAGAATCATAAAATACACCTTTCAAAGTTTGAGGTTTGTTTTTAAGCAAAAGAAATAGAATTGATTCGTAGCTTACCGAATTGTCTTCCAATTTGGTTTTATATTTTTCTAATATATCATTTGGAATTCTATTCTTGATGGATATTCTGTCTACTTGTAAAGCAAAAATTATCAAACAGAATAATCTAGCAAACTCTGCTTTTCTATGAGTTGCTAAATGTCTAATTATTAATTTCAACTCGCTATATGAAGTGTCATAATGTGCATTCAAAATTTCGAGCCAGCCTGAATATTTGTTTAGTCTGTTAAGGAGTTTTGTAGTGGGACGAACACTAGCATTGATCATTTCTCTTATGTCTTCAACTGGGACAGAGAGATCTTCCCAAAATTTAATCTCATCAGTTTTCATATGGAACTAATAGATGATTAAGGTATTAGCCTTATCTCATGTAGTAATAAACACTAGATTCGATTTATCTTTCTCACATGGATCAAGTCTTAACAGGATAAGGTATCATGTTGCCTTGAACTGATTAATTCGTTTTATATTCAACGTTTGTCTTTTGTCATTAAGTCTAAACCTCTGATCGATGAAATTTTATTCTCAGAATAGACAAAGACGATAGAATCTCATACCAATATCTTTAATAAGGTAAATTACTGTACCATACGGTATGGCTGAAGAGAAAAAGAAAAACGATAATGAACTTACGATCACAATACAAACCACAAAAGGCGCATGGAAAGATGCAGTATTCCAAAAAACTGCGAAAATAAGCGAAGTAATCAGTGCTGTAATAGAACATTTTAGCTTTTCAAAGGATGGAAAATACCAACTTAACCCAGAGAATGAACCAGACAAGCCATTTGATCCAAAAAGGCCACTTGTAAGTTATGGGATCAAAGATGGAGACATACTTGTTTTTACCGATCTTGGAGTGGCAGTTTAAACGATTCAATCTGAAATCTCATTAGCTGTTATTAAAAAAGAAATTGAGGATTGCAAACTACTCATACAATCAGAGTATTTTGAAATATCACAAATTAACGAGAAAGAGCAGATCTTTAATGTGAATCTAAAGTCGAAACTAGATAATGAAAAATACATTCTAGAAGTCAGATTTGATAACTACAAAGAATGGCCTCTTTATCTAGAATTCATTGATCCAGTTACAGGTGAAAAAGGAACAAAAAATGCATATCCTAAAGGAGACGACAGTTTTTTCCACCAGCATCCATGCATCTGCAATCCATGTTCTAGAAAAGCATACGCTGATTATTCTGGCGTTCACAAAGATGCTGATTGGACTCTTGCTGGCTGGCAGCAAAATCAAAAAACCAACACCCTAGTAGATCTCAGATCAATCTTAGAAGCAATCTATGCTCGCATAAATAATCGTGACATATATCAAGGAAGAATGAAATAGTAATGACTCATTTTTTTGAAAGAAAAGTAGAACGTGACAGCATGTCTTATTGCATATCTGCAGGAGTAATAAGAGACACCGAGAAAGTTCTTGATGATTATGCCAAGATGGCACCTTCAAATGAAGGACTGGTTTATTGGGGTGGAAATATCGTTGGAAATGAAATATCAATAACTGCGATAATAGCGCCAGACACAGAGTCCGATTTTGGGCGTGTTACAACATCACATAGATCTAATTTTGAATTCGTAAAGACACTAAATAACAACAAGATAATTCAGATCGCTCAAGTACATTCTCACCCGAGTTCATGGGTATCTCATTCCCCTGGAGACAACAAATGGGCCGCGTTCAAATCAGAGGGATTGATCTCCATTGTTGTACCGAATTATGGTATTGATGGCATGTTACCATTAGTAAACTGTGGAGTACACCGGTTTACAAAAGGGTCATTTCACAGATTGTCTACGGCATATGTGAAAACACATTTCATTATTGAAAACCAATCATATTCAAATTTTATCGATTTGAGAAAAAAATGAAATTTCCTTTGGACAAAGGTGCATGGCATAATGAACGAGATGACAGAACTAATCATTCGGAGAGCATCAAAGAGTTAGACAATTATCATCTAGGCATAATCGTAGATCCAAGAATAGTCGAGTCATTTGAAATTCAGTGCATGACACTACTTGCCTGCAATATACTTGCAAGATGGTGCAGAAAAATCACAATAGACATGCAAAATTGTCAGAACATCATACACCACACACAATCAGATTTGAAAATGGAGATAAAGCAATTAATGAGTGAAATTGATCCATATGGAGAATTTTCTTTTGAGCATATTCCTCAAGATGTTGATGACATACTGGCTATTGGGAATGGAGTTAAGTCAGACAAACCATTCACGTGGATCAATTCAGACGGCTGGATTTCCGGTTGCGGATTCGGTAATCGTGCAGGAGAAATACATTATAGCGGAAGTAACAACCCGATTGGCCCATCGTTTGCAGCTTGTTTTGGTGTTGCTCAAGTATTCAAGAAAGCTATCAAAAAAGAAAGCGATTCTTTTGAAAAATGGTATTCATTATATGATTACTCGAATGGAGCCAGCTCGGTCGGATTACAGAATCCAGATTTTTGTAATGATTTTGATTTTGGTACTATCTATCAGATAGGCTGCGGTGCAGTTGGCTCTTCATTGGATTATCTGATTTCTTTGACAAATTGGAAGGGTAGATTTTTTCTGATTGATCCAGATATAATCACATACTCTAACTGCAATAGATCTTTGCCGTTCAGTGCACATGATGCTACACATTCTAAAGACAAAGTAGTTGTTTGCAATAATGTTATTGCATCGAACGGTAGAGAAGCATTCCCTATCAAAAAATCATATTCCCAGTTCTCAGGCACGCGCGAATTCAGTAAATACCCTCCCGATCTCATACTCTGCCTTGCTAATGCTGAAAATGTCTGGTCTACAATACAAAATAATTTTCCACCTCTAGTTCTCCATGCCACTACTACTAAGAACTGGGGAACCAATTTCGGCAGGCATATTCCCAAAAAAGAATGGTGCATAATGTGCAGATTTGGTGAACATATTAAAGATAATTTTATTCCTAGATGTGAAGAAGGAGTAATCAGAACCAAGAATCAGGAGGAAGTCCTTGGAGTATTGCCTTTTCTTTCTCCAGCTTCTGCAGTCATAATGTTTGCCGAAATGGCGAAATTGGCAAGCAACATCAAATCAAAAGGAAATTTTATCAACATGTCCATTGAGCCGCCGTTTGGACACTTGGAATTAACATATTCAGCTAAAAATGACTGCATATGTAATACACAACCATTAGAAATATTTAGTAAATTTAGAGAAAATACAAAATTTTGGAAACTTGCGAATAATGATCATATCGGGATCCAATAACTATTGTGTGATTTTTGACGAAAATATCCATTCAGCCGACGAATTTAACACGAATAACAAACCGATGAAGACTTGACAAAACCGTTCAGTGAGCCTTTACCCAGTCCTTTCTCCATTTGTCAATTAGGCCGTGGAGTTTCCAAAAGTACGAGCTTCTGGGGGATTCAAATGACGCAAGTACGGGCTCGCCATACACAACAGATGCCCGGTTATGCAAAGTGGCATGAACTCCGCCCTCAAGAAATATTCCGAAACTATCAAGCGTGTTGAATGCCATGACATCAGGCGGATTCAGGTTTGGGGGGATTGGGTTTAGTGCGGCCGGAATCTTGGACCATGCTTTTATTGCAGGCTCGCCGTTTTGTTTTCGCCATTTTTTATATCGCGAGATGAATCCTTTATGCCAGTTAAGGAACTCTTCTCCGGAGCCAGGCTGACCTCCTGGAATTGTGCGACCTCCTTGATTTGGCTTGCCTGGCTTTGTGTGCCAGTTGACGTGCTCAGTTATCATGCTTTGAGGTATGTTTACTGGAGGCATCGCAAATATTGAGGGCAAGTGATTAATGAAGATTTATGACATTCGTGTCTTCGCATCAGGGCGTAGTGGCACGAAAACGTTCCTTCATTTTTTCATCATAGGTAACAGTTACGGTCTCTCCCGGTTTTACATCACATGGTTTGATCTTGAGGATGAACTTGTCTGACGTTTGGACGGTGCAACTAGTTTGGTCTACGGTTATGACAGTTACTGATTCGGTGACGTTACGTGGAAGAAAACTAAGAAATGCAAGTGATGCTGCAGCTGCAATGACAACAAGTACAGAAACGATGATCAGTTTGGCCAGTTTTCTGTTCATTTACTTTCATGTGATGAATTTTGATAAATAGTCTGTTGCCAAACCATGGTACAAATATTTGACGCGCTGAAACAAGTTATGAGTCTAGAGAGATCGCGTAAAGTCATCGTACTTAGCGTTTTGGCGGTTTTGGTCACCTTCGTTGTGTTCATAGGATTTTCCGCTGTTTCATTCATGATGTCGCCACAAAAAAATATCCAGGTTTCATCCATCAGTAATGTGACTGGCGCCAAGGCCGCCCAACCAACTCAAGGACACACTCATGCTGCCTTCATGGTGTTTGTTGACGGCAAAGCAGTTGATTTTTCCGGTAGCAAGTACCAAAATAAAGATCTTCTCACACATTTTGAGAATGGTGATGGGGTTACGCTCCACAACCATTCAAGAAAGGCCTGGCTTGGCATGTTTTTGCAGACACTCAACATGACGCTAGCCAACAACTGCCTTACATTGGACAGCGGCGCCTCATACTGTAGTGATTTTGACAACCAGATTTCATTTGTGGTAAACGGCAAGGCAAATTCGCAGTTTCAGCACTATGTACCAAAGGACGGTGACAGGATCCTGATCAGCTATGGCAACCCCGACAAGATTGATGTAGAGATAGGCGTTTTGAACTCTACTACAATATCAAGAACATAGTTATTGTGAGAGTCGGCTTTGTCTTTTACTGAAGTTCTTTTTGCATCTTATGTCTTGCTTGGAGTTTCTGCCACAAGGCTCCAAGGATAACCGCATTGACTATCCAATAGATGGTTACGCCGGTTGCAGACATTGTCCTAAACCCGTTTACCAGATCCATTGGAGCCAACACCTTGTCTGGGTTCTGAGGCATCAGGACAAACGCGATGCTGATGAATAATGCGTAGCCCGCAAACGCCAGAATTTTTTTGCTCTTTGAGAGTTTCTTGTATAGTCTGTAAAAGGCCAGAGCACCAAGTCCAGAAATAGCAATAAAGGAAAGATACAGAATAGCCCTGTAAACTATGGTGTTGGGGTCACCCACGGTGGGCGGATTTGCTGGATATTTCAGAAACGGAATCATAAATACTGTAAACCACATCAAAGCTGCCAGAAACAGTGTTTTTTGTACGTGGTGTTTTCCAGGCAACGTATTTCTCGAATAGGCAAAAACTATTCCAAAAAGTGAACCTATGGCAAGGCCATATATTCCGCCTGCCAGCACCATGCCGCTCTTTTGCCAGTATCGATATGCGTCATACTCTGCTCTGAACTCTGGACCGTCTTTTTCTTCGCCGGATTCAAACATAGCACGATTTTCCAGCTCTATTGCAGAATCAAGAAACGGCTCTGTTGTTATAAAGTTGATAAAACCATAAACAGTTCCCGCGGAAAACCCCGAAACAAGTACAATTAAAACAAAAAGATGCGCTTTCATGAAATCTCACAATGGTAAGAAAATCCAGCCGCATAGATGGATACATTCGAATAAAGTATTGCGGCATGTTTTGACGGGGTCATTGTCACGTTTTTCTATGGCAATTATTTAAGCTATTGGATGATTCATCCAATATATAAAGTGCTCTCGGTCGCAAGCAAACTCCACCCATCAGAATATTTACAATGATTCGTGTTCCAACAGAATTGGCAGATAGAGCAATTATTTCAAAAAAATACAAAAAAATTGGACTATGCTGTCTTTGTGGTGAATGTTTTTAGATCCGAATGGAATGTTTTGCCGTCAAGCGTTGCCTTGAACTTGTAGTTGTATTTTGTATTCGGTTCGAGATTCTTTATTGTGACTGTGTGTTCAGTGTGCTTCATGTCCATCATGTCACCGGTATCAGATGCAGAGTAATGTTTTGAATCCTTTGCTGTCCAATATTCAACTTGGCAGTTGACAGCCTGATTCGTACTTCCCTGTATGGTTACGCTGCTTGCAGAGATGTTAGTGATCTTGATGTTACTAAAGTCTACGCTTGCCGAGGTTCCGGTTTTCATCGAGTCTTTTTTCATTGACATGCTGCCATGATCCATCATAGAGCCCATCTTCATCGAATCTTTCTTGGTTTCTTTTTTCATCAAGTCCTTCATTCCAGTTTTCGAAGAATCTTTCTTCATGGACATTCCGGAATGATCCATCATAGAGCCCATCTTCACATCGCTTCCACCTGATCCAAACAGCTTCATCAGATCCTGCATTGCTTCCTTATTTTCAGTCAGATGTCCTAGCAATTGCAAACGTAGGGCTGGATCGCTTATCATTTTCATGATTATCTCCTGAGAAATGTCGTGGTTCTTTTTCATGGTATCGATAATTTGCTGGCGAAATTTAGGATCCGTGAGTAATTGCTCTGCGTTTGTTTGTTTTGAATCTGGCATTGCCTTTGAGTCAGTTTGAGCATACGCCACAAAATCACTGGAATTGGTTGCTTGAAATGAGGTCAAGGCCACTCCCATAATTAGAAAGGCGGCTATTGTGGTTCCGAGGCGGTATTTGTTATCTAACATTGCTGACATGCAAATTTACAGATGTATAAGGATGGTACTTTACAAATGTAAGATTATGATAGCAAATTATTTTGTTGATTTCAAATGGCAGCACCTAATATGGTATAGTTTGTCGAAGAGGCTTACCATACTTATACAAGATTCATACTTTTTCTATCATAATACATAATGACGCTTGGCTTCCACATGTAGAAGAAAGTTATGAGATCCAGAGCTATGTGAGGTATGGCAAACACATTTCCAACTAACAGGGTAACGCAGTGTATGATAAAATCCACCATGGACAAAACAATTACAATCGTCCTTCCAGCGTTTTTCCCGCTAAATAATGCCCAAGATATGGCAAACTCTATTGCTGCAAGGATTCCTACCCCGACTGCTATAAATCCTCCAAAAACGGTCAGTGTGTTTCCCATCATGCCTCCAATCATTGAAGAATATCCCCCCATCATAGCGGTAAATGTAACCACCATTGACACGAACACTATCATCAAAACGCCAAAGATTGTGTAGGTGATTCCAAGTACTGGGATTCCTGTGGGTCGTTCCGATTCAGCACGTGGTGTTTTAGCAGCAGCCGCCACGGCGAGGATTCCTCCTCCTTTCTTCTTCCATTAATCTTTCTTCTTCCTCTCTTTTTGCCACATATTGCTGAGCGTGATCCTCTGAGCAAAAGTATTTGCCAAATCTTTTTGATGTAGATTTTTTGTCAACGTCAACACCACAAATCTGACAATGTTTTTCAAACATGGACTTACTTGTTAAATTTGATTTTTAAACATATAAGCAAAACTCAATGTTGATAATTTGTCCAAGTTACGATAAAATTGTAAATTTACAAATGTAAGTTAATCTAGAATAAAACAAAATTTTGATTTGTTCTGGTATATGTTGATCAATGTCAGCCTTGATATTCATATCGAGTTCTTAAATTAATTGTAGCAGAACTATGACTGGCGTCATAATACATGAGTGATCTAACGCAGCAAGGAAAAGGATTCAAGTCATTCCTAGTCGTAGCAGTTTTCGTTCTAGCATCAATTACGCTTTTTGGTTTTATCTATCTTGCAACAACGCCTGCAACCACACTTACCATGCTTCTTTCCTTTGCTGGCGGAGTTTCTAATATTGTTCTTCCCTGCACTCTCCCACTTGTCTTTATCATAGTTCCAATCGCAATGAGCGCCTCGGGAAGAAAAGGCCTCGTCATGGCAGCATTGTTTGGCATCGGGTTGATAATCACATTGTCAGTGTATGGGGCTGCGGTAGCACAAATTGGAAAATATGTCGGACTTGACAGTGCCACAAGAATAATGTATGCTGCTGCAGGAATTGCAGCCTTTATCTTTGGACTCTCGGAACTGAAGCTGATCAAGTTCAAAATGCCAACATATTCTGGCATGCCGCAGTTTATCCAAAAACAGGGAGACTATACCAAGGTCTTCCTCTTGGGACTGCTTTTGGGAAATGCCGGAGTTGGCTGCCCAAATCCAGTCACATACATCATACTGATATTTTCTGCATCAACAGGAGACTGGCTGCAGGGAGGCCTTTTGATGGCAATAAATGGAGTGGGCAGGGTGATTCCGCTTCTTCTTCTAAGCGCATTAGGGATTCTAGGAATCAATGCGACTGGAGGCCTTACAAAGAGGATTGAGACTGTAAGAAAGTTTACAGGGTGGGCCCTAGTTATTCTTGGCTCATTTATCATACTCAACGGTGCTTTTGGTCATCTTTGGTATGAGGGAGGAGTATTCCACGAGGGCCTGAACATGGTCTTTATGACAACTGGAGGCAAGATGATAGGCGAGGCAGACATTCCAATCGAAGAGGTGGAACAAAAAGTCCCATTTGTAGAATATGGGGCGCTGTTTAATCTAATTGTTTCAGTAGTGCCAGTTTTCTGGTATCTGCGTAAATATCCGCAGGAACGCAAACAAGTTCTGATGATACTTGGAATTGTTCTAGCGTGGAGCGCATTGTTGTTCAATGTAGGTCTTGATTCTATGCAGATTCTGGGCTTGTCGGAAGGTTTGCCCAAGGGAATGGAAGCAATGGAGGGAATGAAATGAAGGATCCCGTCTGTGGTTCAGAAGTTGACGAAAAGTCTGAGTCAATCAAGTATGAAGGCAAAGAATATCGTTTTTGTTGTGCAAGCTGTAGATGGGCGTTTGAAAAGAACCCAAACCAGTTCGTTGGTGAGAAAAAATGAAAGTAGAAATACTGACAACTCCTGGATGCTCAAACTGCAGTGTGGTAGAAAAAATGCTTGATGAGATGGGCGTGTCTTATGATATAATAGATGTGACAGAAAAGCCAGAGTACCTGCAAAAATATCCAATATACACAGCTCCAGGCGTCGTAATAAATGGAAAATTGGAATTTACAGGAGTTCCAAAAAAACAGAAGTTGATTGAAAAGATTGAAGGTGTTAGAAAGATCTCATGAGAACATTTTAGAAGATTTTAAGGGGAATCCTTGGGTCATGACAAAATTAGATGATTCTAGTAAATTGCAAAATGGCTTGCGCAACGATCTTTATAGTAAACAATGAGAATGATTAGATGTGACAGAAAAGATCATTATTAATAATTTATTGCTTGGAGTAACTGGTTCCGTAGGTGTTCTGGTTCTACCTGACTACATTAGACTCCTTAGAGAAAATATTGCAGAAAATGTTCACGTCATGATGTCTCATTCAGCAAAAAAGTTTGTTACGCCGTATACGCTAAGACTTTATTCTGGGAATTATGTCTTCACTGACTCTTTCGATATTACTGACGATGTAAGAGTCCCCCATATTGAACTCACAAGAAAATGCGATGTGTTTGTGATCATGCCTGCAACGGCCAACATAATCGGTAAAGTAGCAAATGGAATTTGCGATGATCTAATATCCACAGCGGTTATGGCATGTAAGGCACCCGTGGTTTTTGTCCCAGCTATGAATCCCACTATGTGGTTTAGTAAGGCAAATCAAAAAAATGTGTTAACACTAAAGGAATTAGGTCATCATGTTATTTTGCCATCAGAGGGATATGAAATATCCGACATGAAACCAAGTTTTGGAAGCATGCCAGAATTTGAGGTTATAGCTAATTTCCTAAAGGACATTGTAAACAAGAGATGATCTTTCAGAATCAGAACCAAGATTATCTAATTAATTCAAAATCAATGTCTGTACCGATTTCAACTTGATGTTTTTCGGCAAACCCTGCAACTGTCTCCAACACATAAAGAGAGTTGTTTTGAGGTTCGTAGACAGTGCAATTGAACTCTGAAGTACACGGCTGTAGATTCGATTCTATGTGTATTACTTTGCCTGCCGCATCAAGCCACAATATGTCGATTGGAAACTTCATATTGTTCATCCAGAAATTATGTTGTCCTTCGTTTTGGAAAATGAACAACATTCCCTCATCTTCGTTTAGGTTGTCTTTGATTGACAGTCCTTTTTCCAGTTGTTCGTCCGTATATGCAACATCTGCTAGAATCTCAAACCCATCAATGTCTATTTTTGCCTGATGGTACCTCTCTTTGTTGCTTTGCGGCTCTAATCCAGTTTCATAGGCCTGATTGTTTATAATGTAGATTATGGCTGCAGCGGTTGCCATCACCACAGATATTATAGCTATTGTCTTGATGTTTGGCATAATCTAAAAACAATTATGATTTTCTGATTTTGATTGCGCCCAAAACCGAGATTATGATGCCAGCAAATATCACTGCAAGAGACGAGATTGCACTTCTTAATTGATTTGGATCTCCAGTCTGATCTTGCATCCCCAAGAATGCCGCAGAGCCGCCGAACATAAACACACCCGCAACTGCAATCATAACACCTAGTGTTTTTGAGGCAACATTTCTTGTTATAATATAAGATATCACTGGCAGTATTACCGATGGGAAGCCAAGAGCCATGCCACGGGTTCTTGCGTCAAGTGGTAGGAATCCATGCGACTTGCCTATGCTCCACATTGCATCTGCCCCATAAATTGCGAGTAGTATTATCGAGATTCCCGTCATTATTAGTGCGATTTGTAATTTCATGCTATATTCCCCTTCAATAGCACATACATGTTCCTTAATGAGACATTACTAATTCCCACCAAACTTGCTATCCTCCACTGATTTATTCGTTCGGTGTTGTTTTTGCATGAGATGTAAACTGCCGCAGCTGCCAAAGCAATTGGGTTTCTTCCATAGAAGATATCCTGTTTCACTTTTGACAGAATGGTGGTCGCATGCAAGCGGGTTTTTTCCGTTAATCCCAGACCTGTACATATTCTTGCTACAAACTCTGCAGGTTTGTAGGGCTCAAAGCTAAGATCCAGCGACTCTACTAAGATCCTATAATCACGCAAGATAAGACGTTTTTTTACGTTTGATGTGGTGGATATTTCCTGTATGGTTCTAGGAATGTTTGTGATCCTACATGCTGCATAAAGCGACGCAAGCATCATGGAGGCATGGCTTCTCGGATGTCGCGTTTGTCCAGAGAGGAACTTTCTAAAAAGATATGCGGCCTTTTCCGCAGTATGTTCTGGTATTGCAAGTTTTGATTTTATTCCATCTAGTAAAAGAAACGATTTGGTGGCAGCGCCGGAGGATTGTGATTTAAGTCGGTTATCCACCATACGTAGTCTATCAAATTGCGCCTTTACGTTAGCACTAAGGACTCTTCCAGTAGAGTCTTTGTGAGTAGAGCCTATGACTGTCGGCAGTCCTTTGTCGTACAGCCTTAAAGATGATATCCTACGATTTTCTCTGTCAAGGTCATTATTGTAGACATTTTGATCCAGGATTGCACATTCTTCGTCCACTTTCCCACAGATCTTGCAGAAGACTTCGCCGGTTTCTTTGTCTAGAATTAGATTCCCTCCATTTTTGTGGTCATGTCTAATCTTCTCTTCTTCCGGTTTCTTTGCAGACAATCAGATGATCCAAACAGTATATGTATATAACAACAGTACTTTACAAATGTAAGAATTCTATTCGATGATGACAGTATTGAAAGAAAAAATTAGTTTACGGTAGCCACCGAATAGCTTACCGTAAATGGAGTGGTATTCTTTGTGTGTATGGCCACGGCATTTGCTGAAAATTGCCATGATCCAGCAGCATTAGCAGGATCCACAAACGTCAAGGCAAATTTATTTTTGCCATCAGACCATATGGGTTGGCCTTTGTCTTCCCCTGCCTTGAGTGGGCCATGTAACGCAACCAGTTGAATGTTTTCAGATGCCGAATATGTTAGAATTCCACTGTAACCTTTGTCGCTTGGCGGTAAAACTAATGCAAGTTGGTGTGCTTCATGTCCTACTCCAGGATCTTTGGTTGATGTGACGGTTTTTGATGTGAATTTGTATCCATCCTTTGTTTTTGATTCCTTTGTCTTGGACATCTTTGTCTGTTTTTCTTCCATTTTCATAGAATCTTTCATTCCCGAGTCAGTTTTTGCTTGGTCTGTATTCATCATGCTTCCATGATCCATGGATTGACCGAATGCAAAAAAGTCGCTGGGTCCTTTTTGTCCATATAGCGTAACCGAAGTTGTTGCAATACCCACAAAGAGCACAGTTATTGCCATGCCGATCAAGTATCTGTTTCGTAGCATTATCCATCTGGAAAATTTACAGATGTATAAGGATGGTACTTTACAAATGTAAGATTTTTTTTGGACATTGATAGCCGTAAACTGTAAAAACAGCTTCGCTAAGCCGTCTTTCAGTGTCAGGTATTTTTCAGTGTCAGGTATTTGTTAGATGCTTTTTTCGCATGTTTATCATTTTGATATAAGCCGAAAATTGTAAAACTAAAACTGCGGAAGCGCTTACAATAAAAGGTATTATAAAGACACTTTGAGGCGCAATTTCACGATGAAATGACTCAGTATAATGCATGAAAAGAAAATACGAAGTGTGTATTGATGTCAGATAGAACACTATGTAGGAACCTGTGTGTAGCCATTTCCAGGACTGTCCTCCTAAAAACCTCATGATCCTATCAGATGAGGTGATTGCAAGAACAGCTAACCACAAAAACGCCACAAAACCAATCAAATTGGCCAATCCAAATCCAGGCTCCAGTCTTGCGAGCCGACCAAGCTGAGGTATGAATTCATAACCAAAAAATTTGGCAACGTCCCATTTTATCCAACCATCTACAATCAAAACACCGTGTATGATAGCAAGAACTGCGGCCCAGATCCCGACTTCGCGTCTCCAGAGAATAAGAAATTTTGCGCCATTTTTCAGTTTACTCAAGGGTCCGATTATGAGTGCAAAGGCCAGAAAGATATACCCCACATCTCCAAATGACTTCCATAATCTCATATCTTGTTGCCATTCATAATGGCCAAGCCAGAAAGAGTAAACCAAAACCGACATTATCAGACCCACAATCAGATGGCGGAGTGTCCACTTACATGCAATTCCATGTAATACTGCGCGATAGTTTTCTAATTTTCTAAAAGACAGATTTTGAAGATACAGTTTGATCTTTGACTTCAACTTCTTTCTTTGTATACTGGTGATTTATAACAATAGTAATTTACAAATGTAAAATTCTTGTTCAAGAAATTCATTTATGTCTCTTTTGACAATAATGCATCAATTCTGCCGCGATATTTTTCCTTGTAAAGGCCGCGGCACGAAGTACAACAGAAAAACCGTTCCTGATCCAATATTTTTAGAATGAGTGGTTTGCCAGCAATCTGTATTTTGCAGTATTCACAATTCACATCAAGGCTAATCTCTTCACCTAGATCGATCGGAGTCGGTTTTGCTGTCGCGACGTTGTTGTCTAGTTTATCTTTGGTTGTTTTGGTTATCTTACTGAAATCTAGAATCGGAGCAATGGATTTAATCAGACCAGTACTGATCAGACGTTCATACCGGAGTTTTACTGTTGGCGTACTTGCTCCTATTTCCCTTGCTATTTGGCGATACGATTTACGACCATCTTTTGATAACGCATTAAGAATTGCGACATCAATCGAGTCCAGTTTTATAGGCACGAAAGATAGTTACGCTAGAACATATTTAACAACAGTACTTTACAAATGTAAGAATACAAACGTAAAAAGCCAGTTTTAGCCAATATTATGGAAGTGGACTAGGTCATCGGTTATGTTTTGACATTTTGTGCAAATGAATCTTAATGTCATGTTACATATCTTGCACCTAGCATGAGATTTCATTTCAATACCGCACTTTCTACATAAATCAATTCTTAATGGAGTCAATTTTCGATTAAATATGTCTATTTGAATTTATGCGGGTTTTTTTCAAACATCATCTTACATGATGGACAACAGAAATAGTATGTCTCATCTTCAAATTGTGTAGATACGGACTTTGAACCGTCAGGCAACTCCATTTTGCAAACAGGATCTATTTTCATATTAGGTGCAATGCGTTACTCTTAGATAAGTATAGTAATTTACATTTGTAAAGATAGCTTTACAAATAAAAAACCGTTTTTATCATGTCAGATTAACAGATGGAATTAGAATCAAGCATCCGCACCGTGAAATTTTGGCAACTTGCTGTCTTGGTGTTTGTTTGCGGTGCATCGGTAATGGCGCTCGAGCTTGTTTCTAGTCGTATACTTACCCCTGTTTTTGGAAGCACTACATACATGTGGGGTAGTTTGATTGGAGTGGTTCTTACTGGATTAAGCTTGGGATACTTTTATGGCGGGAGAATCGCAGATCGGAATCCCACACTGTTCAAATTCAGTGCAATAATCTTTTCCGCAGGCCTATACGTGATATTCATACCATATATTGCACCACTCGTCATATCTCTATACAATCCAATTCCACTAAATTCGCTAACTGTACTTTTGAGCACGTTTACTCTACTCACAATTCCCTCTTTTCTGCTCGGAATTGTCTCTCCATATTCGGTAAAGCTAGGCACGACAGCCCTTAGTAAAGTGGGCAGCGTCACAGGCAATCTCTACTTTTTGTCTACCGCTGGAAGTATTGCAGGAACTTTTCTTGCGGTTTTTGGCCTAATTCCATTTTTTGAGGTAAATACGATCATTTTTTCTCTAGGAGTTTCATTGTTATTGGTCTCACTTATTGGACTGTCAAAATTTCCGATGTTGCTAATAGTATTCGTGGGAGTCCTTGTTTTTCTTCCCACGTCGGTAGTTGCAGGCACAATTTCACATTCTGGAATTCTAGTGTATGAGAAAGAGACACCTTACAGTCATCTTGATGTTGTCGATTCCAAGCAGATGAGAAGTATGTACCTGAACGGCATGCTCCACAGTAGAATGAATCTGGATCGGCCAGAGGAGCTTGTTGTAGAGTATACCAAATATTTTCATGCTGGCAAAGTCTTCAATCCGGATTTCCAAAAAGTTCTTTTCATTGGCGGAGGGGGGTTTTCTGGACCAAAAAACTTCCTTGCCACATATTCAAATATACAGATCGACGTAGTGGAGATAGATCCCGACATAATCAGCGCTGCCAAAACCTACTTCAAGGTAAGCGAGAATACCAGATTGAGAATTTTTAATGAAGACGCTAGGATCTTTCTTGCAAATACCGATGAGAAATATGACTTGATAATCTTGGACGCATTCTCAAAGTATTACGTCCCATTCCACCTTATGACTCTGGAATATTTTGAGATATTAGAGAACAGATTAGAGCCAGACGGCGTCATAGTATCAAACCTAATAGGAACCACAAAAGGAGACACGTCGAATTTAGTTAGATCTGTGTACAAAACGATGGATCAGGTGTTTCCCACAGTTTACGCATTCAAGACAAAAGGATATGACTCCATTTCGGTACAAAACATAATGTTTGTCACCTCTAAATCCAACCTAAACTTTAATGACGCTTTTGAGAAAAACCAAGACGTCTCATATCGCAGTAAATTTCTTGACAACTATATTGGTTCTCAAATGGAGACAAGTGACGTTTCCATACTAACGGATCAGTTTGCACCGGTTGAACACCTCCTCAACCCAGTTACAAACAAACCTCTAGAGGTTGATGAAAAAGAAACTGCGGCAGACACCAGTACAATGACCGCTAGCACGTATGTTACAATTTCACTGTTGCTATCAATAGTGATCATATGGTTTGCCTACATTAATTTTAAAATTAATAAATCTAAGACATCATAAATAAAGAAAAATTTTCATAAAACAAAAGATGCCTAGTTATTTTACGTTTGTAAATTACTGTATTAATATATCTGACAACGCAACAAGTCGATATGACATACTCACATCCCGAAGTTCTAGTGAACACAGACTTTGTATCAAAAAATCCGACAAACGCCAATTTGAAGCTGGTAGAGGTTGACTATGATCCAGAAAATGGCTACAGAAAGGGACACATCACTGGCGCAACCCTGATTTGGTGGAAGCGCGACATCAATGATCCGGTAACCCGTGATATTGTTGATAAAAAGCAATTTGAGGAATTGATGTCCAGAAACGGAATCAATCCTGAAAGCGAAGTGATTCTGTATGGAGATTTTAACAACTGGTTTGCGGCATTCGTGTTTTGGGTTTTCAAGTATTACGGTCACAAAAACGTCAAAATTATGAATGGTGGTAGAAAGAAATGGGAACTAGAAAAGAAACCATACACAACTGACGAGCCCAAGGTATCACCAACCAGTTATTTGGCACAGCCGCCAGACGAGGGACTGCGAGCATATTTGTTTGATGTTAAACGCGCACTAGACAGAAAAGAAGTTGGTCTCGTTGACGTAAGATCTCCAAAAGAATTCACAGGTGAAATCACTGCACCGCCAGAATATCCAATGGAGCATGCACAGAGGGGAGGACATGTGCCTGGTGCACAAAACATTCCATGGGCCACTGCAGTAAATGACGCAGACGGCACATTCAAGACAGCAGATGAGCTAAAACAAAACTATGTACCGAAGGGAATCACGCCAGATAAGGAAATCATTTGCTATTGCAGAATCGGTGAGCGCTCATCACATTCCTGGTTTGTCCTAAAATATCTTCTTGGATATCCACAGGTCAGAAACTATGATGGTTCTTGGACTGAATGGGGCAACATGATTGGTAATCCAGTCGAAAAATAACAAAAATGGTGTTAGTCGAGGTTCCAAAAAACATGATAAATAGTTACATTTCTTGGCATTCCAAAAGACCGGAAGAAGGAGGAAGAACAATACCTCAAGGACATTTTGGATCAGGCGAAGAGTTTCTCAATTGGAATAGGCAGTTTATTGCAAAATACAAACGATGGTGCAAGCAATATGACAAGCCATTCGTATTGCCTTGGTACAAAGTTCCACCAGAATTGATGCAAATCACAGACGGCATCAACACACTAAAACCAAAATCATTTGGGACATTGGACGATCTTGGAATCTTTCTGGAGAAATGGGCTCGCATGTTACATGATGGAGCAGCAAAAATTTACAATGAACCTGTTCTGAAGACACTAGAGTCGCCTAGAAGCTCGTATTTTTGGCAGATGTACGGACTGATTAACACTTGGAGAAAAAGCTGGCTTAGGAACAAACCCAATACCTTCAACCAATACGTGATGCTCTAAATGAATGGTAGAGAAACAATTCAGTTAGGAGTAATAGGCGCGTTGTGTGTTTTGCTCCTGATTGGAGTTTTTACAAATTTCGGCAGAGTTCCCGCGAGTCTTGCTCAAGACATAGATCTTGCTGAAAAATCGAATGAAGTGCAGGACATTCAGACATCAGAACCAAACAATATTGCTAACAGCGAAGTACTATCATTATCTTCGCTCTTCAAGCGCACAGAGAATTCCGTTGTCCAGATAACAAGCAAGGTATCTGAGACAAATTCCAATATCATAATAAACGGAAATCCGTTGGAAAGGCAATCCACAAAGCTAGGATCCGGATTTGTCTATTCTGACTCGGGTCTGATAATAACCAACAACCATGTCATAAAAGATGCAAAAACCGTGGATGTGACATTTGTAGATGGCAATACCTATTCTGCCAATGTCACTGGAACGGATCCCTATAATGACATAGCCGTCTTGCAAATCATCGATGATTTCTCAGAGGAAAGTCTAATTCCCCTAGCCTTGGACGATTCATCTAAAATTGAAGTAGGGGATCCGGTGGCGGCCATAGGCAATCCCTTTGGGTTAAGCGGTACAATGACCAGCGGAATAGTGAGTCAGATTGGCCGTCTTCTCCCAAACCAAGAGGAAGGATTCTCGATACCCAATGTAATACAGACAGATGCCGCAATAAATCCAGGTAACTCTGGTGGGCCCTTACTTAATCTTGAGGGTAGAGTAATAGGAATCAATACTGCAATTCAATCCAATACTGGCGAATTTTCTGGAGTCGGATTTGCCGTTCCATCAAATACGGTGAAGAAAATTGTTCCTGTTTTAATTGAGAAAGGCAAGTATGATCATCCTTGGCTTGGAATGGCCGGTACGAGTCTAACCCCAGATATTATTAAAAAACTTGATCTGCCAAAGAACTACAAGGGCGTTCTTGTCACAACGGTGGTAAAAGATAGTCCCGCAGACGAGGCAGGATTACTGGAAGCTACGTTCAACATAAATCGTGAAATTAAGAATGGAGACATAATAATTTCAATTGATGGAAACAAGATAAACAGCATTGCGGAGTTGATATTGTATCTTTCCGAGAACAAAGCCGTAGGCGACGATGTATCATTAGAAGTGAACAGAAACGGCAACATAATTCAACTAAATACGGTATTGAAGGCAAGGCCTTCTAACTAGTAACTCCGATCAGAAGACGAACAATATCATTAGGATAGCTTTACTAGCTCAGCTTGCTTATGCCTAAAATTGCTATGTACATCCCTAGGCCCACAGCAGGCACAAACAACAGAATATTCTGTGTAAAAGACTCTAGATCAGAGATATTTTGATTTACAGATGTAGCAGCTGCAAGCGAACCGCTCATAATTAAAATTCCTGAAGATAAAATCAACAAACCTAAAGTTTTTGATTTTTCTTTTCTGGTTAAGAAAAATGAAATGATTGGCAAAATAGCGGCTGGGGTTCCTATCAAGAGTCCCCTGCTTTTCATGTCCAAATGGAGGAGCTCTTTTCCGAGATATATTGGCAACAGTACGTCTGCGCCATAGACCAGAATTAGGATCAAGGCTACAATCGAAAGTACTATAGCTAGTTTTGTTTTCATTCCTCACAGCCTGAAGTAACAAACAAATTTGCTAGCATGTCTTTTGGAGATTGAGACGGCATATTTATCGATGGTACTTTACGTTTGTAAGGTAACATGATTTCTGGATGTTGGGATTGAGATTTTACGTTTGTAAATTACTGTATTAATATATCTCCAGACAGTAAAGCTGCTGATCCGATGAATTCACAATCAGCTAAAACTTTATCACCATTTGAAGAAATCACTAAAACCCTGAGAGAGGATTTCCCATATTATGCAGGGTGGAGATTCATTCAGAAAAAGGGTGGAATCACGCATTATTGCGCCTTAGCTTATCTTGAAAAGAAAAAAGGCTATGCAGACTGGAGAATTAGATTTAATCTGATCGACAATATTGTAGAAAAATACGGATTTACCCATGACGAAGCCATTACGGAAAAACTTTGCCCAATTGATGGATGTAGACATGCTGGACCGCTGGAAAATTTGATAGGACATCTGAATGTAAAACATAAACTATCGGCGATGGAGATGGCAGACGCCGTTGAAAAGATAGGACACGATGAGAGGGAACTTCCACCGTTGTGGAAAAGAATTGTTATGCAGATAACGTTCAGATAACCTATCGGGCATTAAGATTCTCAGAGAGGCTTTGGATTCTGCCGTGGTGTTTTTCTTTGTACAACGTCTTGCATGACGGGCAACAAAAGAACCTCTCAAATATTGAGAATTTCAGAATACTCGGTTTGCCATGTACTGGCCCCTTGCAATAATCGCAAGACAGTTTCACAACAGCATCTTTGCTCAACTTGACATTGTGGTTTTTTATTGCCTTTGAGCGTATTTTATCAAGCTTCAAGCCTGTTTTGTCTTCGACTTTTCCAAGATCAATCACTGGCAATACTGCCTTAATGAGACCCACATTCACTAGTCTTTGATACCGCGCTTTGACAGTTGGTGTGCTGACTTTAATTTCCCTTGAAACCTGTCTGAAAGATTTTCTGCCGTCTTCTAGCAGTGATTCCAAGATGTCTGTGTCGATTTTGTCCAATTCAAAAGGCATCTGGATATGTGATGGTGTACCTAGTTATTTACTTTACAACTGTAAAGATTAGGGGTTAAGTATCACATAAACTAACCACTAAATTAGGAAAACCAATGAGCTCCGAACAGATTCAAACCAAACGTACTGCAATCAAGATAGGTGGCATGCACTGCGCTGGATGTGTTAATTCAATACAAAACTACGTCATGGACATTCCTGGCGTTAAAAAATGCGAGGTCAATCTTGCCGCAGAAAAGGCGGTCTTGGAGTTTGATCCCTCCTCAATCGACTTGAGAAAGATCGAAGACGCGATACAGGACGTTGGTTACAAAGTCGTTTATGAGAAACTCACCTTGAAGCTAAGTGGTATCACAGATTCAAGCGATGCAGACAACTTGGAGAAAAAATTGCGAGAACTTGAAGGAATCAGGTACGCATCTGTTAACTATGGGAACAGTCAAACAGTGATCGAATACAACCAGGCTCTGATTTCCCTTTCAGACATCAGGCAGATAATTAGCAAGCACGGATACCAGATACTAAGTGAGGACCTGTCCGCATCGGCTGAAGAGATAGAGGCAAAAAAGCTCAGAAAATTGTTCGCAGTCGGGCTCGTATTCACCGTCCCAATTCTGCTTTTTGCATACCCAGAATATCTATCGTTTGTTCCGTGGGCCGGCACTGAAATTGCCGGCTACATTATGTTCGCTTGTGCAAGCATAGTCCAGTTTGCGACTGGCAGTAGGTTCTACATCGGAGCGTTCAGGATTGCGAAAATGAAATCTGCAAACATGGACACACTTGTAGTGATCGGCACGACTGCAGCCTATCTGTTCAGCGCTTACAACACGTTTCCGAACCTTGTATGGCACAACATCTACTATGATGCTGCCGCGGTTGTGATCACATTCATAGTTCTGGGAAAGTATCTAGAGAACAAGACCAAGGGCAAGGCCTCATCAATAATCAAAAAAATGCTCGAGCTGCAACCAAAGACTGCAAGGTTGAGGAAGGACGGAAAAGAAACTGACATTCCTGTTGAGATGATAAAGCAGGATGACGTCATAGTGATTCGTCCTGGAGAAAAGATCCCAGTCGATGGCATAGTGATCGATGGGCATTCTGCAGTAGACGAGTCAATGATCACAGGAGAGTCGGTGGCAGTTGAAAAGAAGCAGGGAGATTTTGTAATAGGAAGCACGGTCAACAAAGACGGTGTCCTAATAGTGCGGGCGACAAAGGTGGGAAGCGAGAGCATGCTCTCACAAATTGTAAAACTGGTCGAGGACGCGATGGGCAGAAAACCTCCGATGCAGAGAATGGTCGATAAAATATCTGGCTATTTTGCACTTGTAGTTATTGGCATATCAATAGTTACTTTTGCTGGATGGTATGTTTTCGCAGCGCCAGGCCAACACCACCTTGCGGCATCTCTGATTCCGGCGGTGGCAGTACTAGTTGTTGCCTGTCCGTGTGCGCTAGGCCTTGCCACGCCCACTGCAGTGATGGTAGGAATGAGCAAAAGCGCTCAAAATGGAGTCATATTCAAAAGCGGTGAAGCTCTAGAAACTTTGGGCAAGATTACAGTCGCCGTCTTTGATAAAACCGGCACTTTAACCGAAGGAAGTCCTGAGGTAACAGACATAATCTCAATTGTCAATTTTGATAAAAACAGAATTCTGCAAATTGCTGCCATAGCAGAAAAAAACTCCGAGCATCCCCTTGCAAAGTCGATTGTCAAAAACGCCCAAGAACAAAACTTGGTGATTGCAGAGCCGGCCGACTTTATCTCTGTAGCAGGGAGAGGAGTCGATGTTGTATATGACGGCAAAAAAATTCTTGTCGGAAGCCAAGGATTCATCACAGAAAGAGGAGTTGACGATTCTCAAGCCAAAGAAGTAACCACAAAACTGCAAGACGAGGGCAAGACAACAATACTTGTTGCTTTGGATAATAAGATCATCGGAATACTTGGGCTCATAGACACAGCAAAACCGAGTGCAAAAGACGCTGTGAAATCACTAAAATCAAAAGGAATCGAAGTTGTTATGCTAACGGGTGACAATCAGAGAACATCCAATACAGTTGCAAAAGAAATAGGAATAGAGCGAGTGATTGCAAATGTTCTTCCCGCGGACAAGCTAGACGTCATAAAAAAACTGCAGGCAGAGGGAAAAAAGGTTGCAATGGCAGGAGACGGCGTCAACGATGCAGCTGCTCTAACCCAGGCTGATGTCGGCATTGCTGTCGGGAGCGGCACCGACATTGCAATCGAATCTGGCAAGGTTGTTCTAATAAGAAACGACGTCAGGGACGTAGTCACGGCAATCGAGATCAGCAAGAAAACAATCAGCAAGATAAAACAGAATCTGTTTTACGCTTTTGTATACAACGCGGCCCTAATCCCCATAGCAGGACTTGGATTACTTTATCCAGCACTTGCTGGACTCACAATGGCTGCTAGTTCTGTTTCTGTCACAGGCAGCTCACTGTTACTCAAGAGATGGTCACCGACAAAGTAGACCATAATCAGATCTGTTCTAGATATTTTTCGATTACCTGTTTGAATACAGAATATGGCTGCGCGCCTGTGATTTTTGTATAGCCAAGTTCTGAGTTTCCTACAAACATCGTAGGTGTACCAGTAAGACCGAGTTGTTGGGCGAACTGCGTCAGCTGCTGACTTCTTGACTCGTATTTTTTGGCGTCAAGACACTGATTGAATTTTTCCGTGTCGATTCCCGGAATGTTCCTAGCAAGGCCCTTCACCTTGTCAGTGGTCCCCCAGCCACTGTTTTCCTGCCCCTGATTTGCATAGATATAGTCATGATATTCATAGTATTTTCCTTGCTCATCTGCACACCATGATGCTTGTGCGAGCACAAGTGAATCAGATCCAAGTATTGAAACATCAAGAAAATAAAATTTTACTTTTCCTGTATTGATGTATTCATCTTCGAGAATTGGTTCGGTCTCCTTGAAGAATTTTTCACAGAATGGGCATTGATAGTCTCCAAATTCCACCAAATTCAGTCTTGCGGATTCAGATCCCTTGAATTTTGCTATTGTAGGAACATCAAAATTCACGCTTCCAGCAAACTTGGTTGAAGGCGACTTGTCATTTTGGCCAACGGTCGAGATTATTGTACCTACATTTGCCTGCTGTCCACTGTTAATACTTGTTAGTGGGACGGTGTTTCCCACAAAATAGCCAAGCACTAGAAGCACTACGCCAAAAACGATCGTTGTTTTGGTTATGCTTTTTGTCCTTCCAGAATTTTCATTGGACATCTCTTGCCATCCATCGCACGTCTAAACTAACAGCAACCGCCGCCGTGATTGCGCGAATCATCTTGTTGTCTAGATTCGTTTTCCGAAGCAAACTTTTCAGCGTGCTCCATAGAACAAAAGTGTTTTCCGAATCTTTTGATCGAGGACTCCTTATCAACATCCATTCCACACACTGGACAGTGTCTCTTAAGTAATCCGAACACGATTTTGGTTTGAATGTGAGATATATTAATACAGTAATTTACAAATGTAAAATTACTGGCGCGGAATAATTAGTTCTTGATTCTGTCCTTCAAGCTGCACGTTTGCCCGTCGAGCGTCTTTGCCGTGAAATAAATCGACACGATCAGGACAGCGATACTCGCAGTACTCAGTTCAAGTCCCTTGAAGGGAAATGAGGACAGTCCGCCAGCAATGCCGAGAACCGATATCAACGTAGCTGAGCAAGCCGAACATGTAGAGGACAGTGCTCCGCCAAAGAGGCCTCCAAAGCTCATCAGACCACCTCCCTCGATTCTTGCGGTGTTCTTCATCTTGTAGACAAGCATGGCTATGCTTATGCCACCCAGGATTGATATTATGATGGATGACGCAATTACAGCAGCGCCGCCAACTTCCGAGACCATCTCGACTGCACTTACAAAGACGCTCGTCATGAGCCAGAGGTCTTTTGTGGCATCAAACGCTGACAAAAACATTGAGACGTTGTTAACTAGTATGAACACGGTGAAAAGAACAAGCGACATAAGAAATGTCAAGAGCGCATATTTCGGCTTCCTTTCAACCTCAATGATGTTTCTAATCACTTTCATTTAGACACCGTAACCGAGGTTGTTATTAAAACATGTTTCAGGGTTTTTCGCTCACGGAGAATTTTGCCATCATCCCCGATTCCATGTGTTCCGGTATGTGGCAGTGAATCACCCAGTTACCGGGATTCGTGAAGTCAACCAACAGGTCCACGGTAGATCCTTTCTTGACTAATACCGTATCCTTCCATGCCAAGTTGTCGTTTGTCATTCCGTCCTCGCTTAGCACTAGGAACCTCTGGCCGTGCAGGTGTATTGGGTGCTGCATTGGATGCATTGAGCTTGGGTCGTTGTATATTCTGACCTTTTTGATGTCACCTACTTTGAAATTATACATCAGATCATCGTTCTCTTTGCCGGTCTTTGCGTCCCTGATTACCCACCTGGTGTTCTCGCTGTTCGACATGGAGTTCATCATGAACTTGTCGTCCTCCCATTCTATTGGGCCTGACTCGTCCATTGTCATAGAGGTTCTCATGACAGATCCATCAGGCATGGTGTGCGACATTGTGCCGCCCCCTGTCCTCGACATCATTCCAGTGAGCTCCGATTTCAACTGCATCTCAATGTCTGGTGATTTTTTCAGATATCCGTCAAACTTGTCTATCTGGCCCCTGATGCTTGGCGGCAAGACGTTTTCTTTCCTTCCCAAGGCCAGACCGACGTTGGACACCTCGATGCCACCAATAACATATCCTGAGTCCGGAGTTATGTGGATGATGTCGAAACTGCCTGGTTTGTCAAATTGGATCTCTACTATCCTCCTCTCGCCCGGCGAGATCACGACACTGTCGACAGGGGAGTCCCTCTCATACCTACCAGAATCGTCCCCGACTAGCACCATCTGCTGCCCTTCCACTGAAAGGTTGAAGGTCCTCGCATTTGCGGCGTCAGTTATGTAGAACCTGACCTTCTCGCCCTTCTTAACATCCAGTCTGTAGTCCTCTTTGCCGTTGAGAAGCATGACGTTGCCGAACCTGCCCATGAGGGTTCGTTTCACATAATCTTTTGAGAACGCCTCGACGTCCCCACCCACTAACATGATGTCGTCAAGAATCAGCATCTCCTCTCTGTTGACCTGGTTGTAGTATCTAGGATCAGACGGCTGCACGATTATGTTGCCGTACAGACCTAGTTCCTGCTGGTAATCCTCACGGACATGAGGATGGTACCAGTAGACACCAGCATCTGGAAAGTCCAGTCGATAGGCAAAACTCTCTCCAGGTCTGATTGCTCTCTGAGTTACACCCGGTACTCCGTCGAACTCGTTCTTGACCCTTATTCCGTGCCAGTGCACAGTCGTGTCAACATCAAGATTATTGGTGAAATTTACAGTTAACGAGTTCCCTTGTCTGACTTTCAGGACAGGTCCTGGTATCTGGCCATTATAGGCGTACATGGATATCTCACTGCCATCAATTCTCTTAGTTGCTTTTCTGGCATCCATGTTGAAAACATCGCCGTCGGAAAGATTTTGCTCCCTGGAGTCAAGAGCGGCGAGTCCCTGTAGAGATCTGTCCAGAGAAACCCCGTTGGCTGCATCTGAATCAAACTCGGGTCCAGATATTTTGTTGGCCAGCAGAAAATATCCAGAAGCCGAGACAACTGAAACTATGATTATTACCATGACCAAGAGGGCATTTCTGACTGACTTTTTCATAAGGATCATCGGGTTTGCATTCCAAGTGAGACAATCAGTTTAGCTTCTGGTCTATTGCCTGCTTTAGGACAGCATACGGCTGCGCACCTACAACGTTGACAAAGCCCTTGTCCTGAGAGCCGATGAAGAAGGACGGTGTGCCAGATACCCCCAAAGATACCCCGGTGTTCTGGTCGCTCTGGACCTCCGCAACAACACTCGGATCCTGTACGCACTTGGCAAGCTCCGTTGCGTCCAGACCTGCCGTCTTTGCCCACTGGTCGAGCTCGGCCTGGCCGAACTGGACGGTGCCGCCGCCCTGCTTGTTCTGCTCGTTGAACACCATGTCGTGGAACTCCCTCCACTTGCCCTGCTTGTTGGCGCACTCTGAATACACTGCAGCTGGCAAGGCGCCAGGATGAATCTGAGTCAGAGGAAAGTCCTTGTAGACAAAAAGAACCTTGCCGGTGTAGACATATTCTTTTTCCAGTTGTGAAAGACTGTCAGTGAAGAACCTTCTGCAGAACGGGCACTGGAAGTCGCTGAACTCATAAAAGATCACCTTGGCGTCCTTGCTCCCTATCGTAGGGTCGTCCTCCACCTCCAGCTTGACATTGGAAGGTGCCTGCTGTTGCTGTAACTCGCCTGCCGAAGCACCAGCATCAACCTGCTTTATAGAAACGGACGCAGATCCGCCAGATATTGGAAGAACATTGCCTACAAAGTATCCGAAAACCAAGAACAGTGCAGCGAATATTATGGTAGATTTTGTTATTTCAAGGGTGAATCTTTGAGAGATTTTTGACACCATCCAAAATAGATAAACCATATTGGATTCTTGGAGCTTAAATACGCGATACCGAATATCCGGTTTACAATTGTAAATATATTGCTTCAAACATGTGAAAAATGACTTTCCAGTTAGAACATACGCAGATGACGAAATGAGCACCGAAATCTTACGTTTGTAAAGTACGTTGGTTAAATATGATATTGTGATGCAGAGCTCGTGTTACAGGTAAAGCCAGTAATCACCATACAGAATGTTGTAGCCTCTGCGTCGGTAGGACAAAAAATCGATCTTGATCTTCTCGTAAAGATCTTTCCAGATGTGGAGTACAACCCAGACCAATTTCCAGGGCTCGTCTTCAGACTAGAGTCTCCAATGACTGCAACATTGATTTTTCGCACCGGTAAGATGGTCTGTACTGGAGCAAAGTCAGAAGAAGAGTCCATCAAGGCTGTAAGAAACGTTGTACAAAATCTTCGAAACGGTGGAATAAGAATAGACAATGATGCGACCATAACGATTCAAAACATAGTCGCCTCTGTAGACCTAGGCAGCAGAGTGCACCTGGAGGAGGCCGCAAGAATACTGCCGCGAAGCATGTACGAGCCAGAACAGTTTCCAGGCCTCATATACCGAATGCCTGATCCAAAGACGGTGAGTTTGATATTTGCGTCGGGAAAAGTAGTGTGCACCGGCGCAAAAAAAGAGTCCGAAGTACGTAGATCAGTGTACACTTTGCATGCATTACTTGAAGAAAAAAATCTGATGGACTAGTTCATTTTGTTTTTTACGAATCATAGTTTTATGGCATCGTCAATACTTGAAACTATGACTAGTCCCTTATTGTCGCCATCTACTTGCTTCTTTATCTTTGTCACCAAAGCGTCAACCAATTTGTCTTCCACGACAGCAACAACACAGTCAACCATATTGAACATGGCTTCCTGCATTTTTACTCCTCGTTGGCCATGTATCTTTGAGCGTTCTGCGTCTCCACGTCCTCGTGCATAAAATACTGTCAGTCCTTTCTGGCCTACTTGTTCTATTGTCTCAACTATCTGCTCCAATTTGCCGGATTGAAGATAAACTTCAATTTTTTTCATTGAGTATAGAAACCGATTGTCAACTATAAACATATTTGAGATATGTTTGCGAAAAAAATAATCTACAAAAAAATTGTCAAATTTAAATTTACATTTGTAAAACAGTAACCGGTGTCTACAGCTAGTTAACTATAACTAATTAAAAGACAATCCACAATTATCGATATCTAATGTTTAAAGTGCTAACAAAAACACCACCCACAAAACTCGTCATCTTGATAATCGGAATTGCGTTGGTCATAGGAGGTCTAGCTGGGGTGTTCTTGGCAAATTTTGCAGTCAACACGCATGAAAACTCGGAAATCAATCCAAGAACGGTTTTCTGGAGACATATTCACGGACTAGGATTTGATCCCGACAACAGAAACATCTTGTACATAGCAACACATGGGGATTTTTATTGGAGCGTAAATGACGGGCCTCCAAGCAAAGTAGACGAGCAAAGGGCAGACTACATGGCGTTCAATGCTCCATACACTCGAGGAGTGCCTCTCTATGCGAGCGGACACCCTGCAACTGGCGGTAACACTGGGCTGATCAAAAGCACGGATGGAGGAAAAACTTGGCAGCAAGTCTCCACAGTACTTGATCCGCCTGTTGACTTTCATGCAATGAGTATCAGCAGATCAGATCCAAATGTGATAATTGGTCATGACAGTGCAGGACGCGGACTGTTCAAAACAACAGATTCCGGAAAGACTTGGCAGACATTAGAGTTTCCAGAGTTTGTCTCCGCGCTTGCCATATCACCGAATGACGCAAACGTGGTCTTTGCGGCTACCGCAAAAGGAGTACACCAATCAATGGACGGCGCAAACACTTGGACTCAGATTGAGCAATACAAAGGACTGCCTGCGCTTTCTTTAGCCTTTGATGAGGACGGTATTCTTTATGCATCGACTGAGGAGTTTGGCCTCACAAGGTCATCCAATCTTGGATTAAGCTGGGATGAGATAAGTACGCCAGAGTTGACCATCATGAGCATAGCAATCGATGCACAAAACAAGGCCTTGTATGTGGCAGGATATGCGCCTGAGGGATATCAAGAAGTCTACAAGAGCTCAGACGATGGAAACTCTTGGGATCTGATTGGAACCAACAGGGAACTGTAAAAATCATCGGTGAAGACAAGTCGTCCAATCGATTTCTAATCAGTTTTGCCCACGTAAAACTTCCAATAATAGAGCAACGTCATAATTTCATCTCCATTGTCCTTTTCGACACGCTGAATCGAGGCGAGTCATTCACAATTTTCATCTGTTTGCCTGATTTTTATCGAAAGTATCAGACTTTTGGGAAAATTGTCCATTAACGTTATATACTGTATTTCGTGAGTTTTGTCAATTGAGATTAAATAGTATTTTTGCCACTATGCTACTGTTTGCGGTGATTGTAACAAAAAATGACGATTTTGCATATTCAGTGAAAAACATACCCGAAACACATGTTTCAGGTACGTCGACATACAGCTTTAAGGGTTATCCTTTCCAAGTTGAATTAGGGAATAACTCGGAAATAAAAACACGGAGATTCCCTGGCGATGCCAATTAAGAGATTCTACATTTCAGCAGACGGTGGAAAAGTCACCGATGTAGGGTTAAGACCTGCATTGGCATATCATGCTACATCAACATATAATCTGAAGATAGTAGCTCACAACATCTTTGGAGAAAAACCTACAGAAAACAGAGTCGAAGTCATTGTCAAAGGCGATGAAAGAAGCATATCCCTATTCCGTAACTACGTGGAAATGAATGACATTAGATTGTTAAGACAAGGCTCGATGTACAAAGTATCTAAATCTGAAAATTACAAAGGCAAGGAACCCAACTGGGATTATTGTCTGAATACGATCAATGCCGAACAGATGTACCATGGGATAACTGCAATGTCTCAGGTTGCCGGATCACTTGGTAGCATAGATAAACAATTGGGAAGTATAGATAAACAGTTTGGAATAATGATTGAAAAATATGGCGTGTTTGGAGAATACATGAAACAGATAGTAAGTTTCCAGAATGAGACCAAAGAAAAACTAACCAATCTGGATTATTTGAAAGATATCAAAGAGAAGATTGATTCTTTGACAAAGTAAAACGAAGATAGAATCACCTGTGTATTCAATCATAATTTTTCAAGAATAACCTAATCGGCTTCGCTCATTGTCCTTTTCGTCCCTTTCCGGGACCGCTCCTGGTGTAACTTTGTCGCAACGTCGCTGAAAAGGACATGGCTCGCCTCCAGAATTAACTGACGGAGGTAATCAAAATGGAGAATGGAAAGCAACCCGTGCTGACTGGGGTTATTCAGTCAGGAGAGAAAGACCCCAAGAAGAGGAAGATTCTGGGAAGAATCGCGCTCTGGAGGGTCGAGAAGAGGAAGGGGGAGGAAGACTCCCTCTTCCAATGATTCGAGGTGAAATGGAATGTTCACGATAAACGGAAATGGAAAGGAGGTAGCCGAACTCTTCAAGAAGTTCGGTCTGAACGAATATGAGTCGAGGGTCTACTTTACGCTCCAAGTAAGCGGTAAGACCAAGGCGGGCAGACTGTGGCAATCGGCAGGTGTGCCACAGAACAAAGTCTACCACTCGATTCAGACGCTCTCAATGAAGGGTCTAGTTGAGCCGACAAGCCTCAATCCGCTGGAGGTCAAGGCAAAGCCCTTCCTTAGGTTCGCCAACGAGTACATGAACGACAAAAAGTGCTCGCTCTACGAGATTCAGGAGAAGATAGACAACTACAGGGGTGCGGTAAAGAACAACAAATTGGTGCGGGTCGTCGTTTGACACCCGCTTTTTTTGTTTTTTACTTATTGGTTGCTGATGCGTAATGGACCTTCGTTAGAATTGCGACTGTATGGACCAAGAGTACCAAAAGTCCTTGAAACAAGATGAGCATCGGAAACAGATACAGGAGGTCTTGAGAAAGACCGTTGACAATCGCCCCATACAAGATGCTAAAAACTCCATATGAGACAACGCCTATCAAACTTGTTTGGAATCCAGCGCGATAAATCAGAGAAAACGCATCTCGGAACGATTTCCAAGAAATTCCCGCTACCGTTGTTACTTGTTTTTCCGCAGAATATCTGAGAGGATACACATTAACTAGCGAGATGATTATTGTTGGGACTAGAAAGAAAACAAGGATGTAAATCGATATTTCCTTTGTGTCCCCACCAGACAGAAAGAACATCCCCAACCACGAAAAATACACCACATACGCGCTAATCGCTCCTGCATAGATTGCGGTTTCTGTCGTGATGTGCCAAAATTTGGATTCATTATAGACATATCTGTGGCTTTCAATATTCACAAGCCTTTCACTGAGGGTGGGATGGGTGTCAATTATGTAGGTCCTAACAAATTTTGGCACTTTACATTTCAAAGTTACAAATTTGCCAGATTTTCTTTTTTTAAAGATCAATGAATTGCCAAGTGATTCGATAGTGATTTCTTTAATTGCTGATTTCATCAGTCCAGCTGGTCTGTGTAACAACACCTCGGCATCGGCAAGATTTTCTCTAATTCTCGACACAGATGTTATTGATATGTACGGTAGAGCCAGAAATCCAATTCCGACCAAAACAGACTGTCTAAACCATGAAATCGCATCTTGTACAGGGTTGCTAGATACGAGAAAATAAGAAAGAACTATACTGACTACAAAAAACACAACCCAATACCTGAACATGATCAGAAACGTATTGGCCCAAGTCATGAATCCCACATCAGAATGCTTTATGTGCGCAATTTCATGCAAGATGACTACTTCGAGTTGCTCTTTATCTAGAATTTTGATGAGATTCGAAGTTATTATGAGATTTCCTTTTCCCAGATTTCTACCAAAAACGTAGCAATAGTTTTCGACGGTATTGACAACGTAGCATTTTGGTATTTTTGTGATTTTCAGCTCCTTACACAGACTAATGATGTTTGAGTACACTTCAGGATAGACTTTGGATAGTTCGATTTTGTCCTTCTTATTTACGATCAGTGGAGAAGCAAGATACGCGATAATGCCTAACAATGGCAACGATAGAAGAATCATGAGTCCTATGTAATACAGAATTACGTCTCTTTCTTCTAGCGTGTCTAATTTGTAATAAGAAGAGGAAAGATTTCCAAGTGCACTCAGAACCACAAATAATATTGAGATTATTGGCACAACCATCCGGACTGTCGATTCTGCCGTTACAATATGCGATTTTGATTCCACTAATGTCACAGCTTAGTCGTCCTTTGCTAAAAGACGCAAGTCGTTTTCAGTAAGGTTCGAGAGGTCAAGAAATTTGAGGGCGTTCTTCACTGTCTCTGGCCTGAACCCTTCTTCCAAAGGAACCAACAAAATTCCCTTGTCAGTATCAACAAAAACAAATCCAAAGAAGGATTCTTGACTTTTGTCCTCCAAGCCGAACTTCTTTACCAATCTTTTTGGTATTGTCAACGCAAAAGATCCCCCTTGTGAGAAAGGCTCCTTGAATCCGACTGTTCCGTTAACCTTGACTTTTATCTCATTCATGCCAGATTCGGCCATCGCGGTAGGTTGTTAGATTTATCTAATAAGTTTAGCAGGTCGGCGCAGTCGATATCCGAAAATGTGACGTAATCAGGTTATGAAATCGAGCAAAATCGACGATGCGAGAGTTGTCGGCATGCTACTAGACGGAATAAACTATGAAATTGTCAAAATTCTTGAATCCAGCCAGCAGCCCTTCTACGTTGGTGAGCTCAAGGAACGCCTTGACGCAATCGGGATGTCAAGATCAAAGCCCACCCTAATCAGGAGACTAAAAGACTTGGAAGACATGGGATGGATAAAGAGGGTCGTCCACGGCTCATACGAGCATGTCAAATGGGAGCCTTATTCTCCAAGGTTCTACCAGCGGCTCTTGCAACATAGGGAGATCATAATCGACACTGTAACCAATTTGAAGGCAGAGGCAATGGTGGCTCAAATTGTGCCTGAAGCTGAAAAGACATATCATAATTTGAGATCATACAAACTCGAAGATCCGTCGGAAAGAAAAACAGAGAAGATTAAGAAAACCGAACAGAGATTGAGGGAGCTTCTAGGTTGGTTGCTCAGGGACTTCGACAAGCTAGACGAGCTGTCCAAGATGCGGATGTTCAAGTGGGCCTACGAGTCAAAATACTTTGAGAATCTGACCTACTCGTAGTTTTACTTCATGTGGTAGAGCAATCTTGTGAGAAACTGCAAGCCTTTTGTAACAGGAAGCTTGTGCACCTCCTTGGTCCATTTGTCGAACCTTGCAGGAAAATATTCCAATCCTATTGTGTTGTCTGTTGACAGCACACGGGTGTCGATCACATACGGTATCTTCGGGTAGATTCTTGGTCTGAAAGACTTGAGTAAGATCTCCAGTTTCGGGTTGGCATAATGAAACACCCCTATCTGCTCAGCCAGCGGACTGATTACATAGCCTTCCTCAGTCTTGTTTCCCAAGTTGTCTTCTTTGAGAATCATTTCCTCATACTTCCACATGTCGGGATGTGGTGTGTTGTCATGCAGATCAAATATTATATCATATGATTTTCCCGTTTGTTTGATCTTTTTTCTGGTGTATCTTCTTGACTCGACAAACAATTTGTGTTGATATTGTTCCGGATCAAGGCCGCCTGAGGCCTTGAGGCGGATTTCATCTGGCATGAAAACATTCAACAGATAATACTTTGGATAGTTAGGATCTGGAATCTCTACAGTGGTGACCCCTTCTATACCGAGCTTTTCTATTCTTCTACCGATCTCTTGGACGCCTATCGTTTCCTCATCTAGTTAGCGTAGAGTTCGGCAGAGTGCCGGCCATACATCACCAGTATCGAAGGTGGTTTAGGCATGAATTTAGCTGTACAGCTAACATTTAAGCCCCTTTCGGTCATCCCGCCGTTCGTAAGTTTTGTACCCGCGGAACTTGCCCCGCCTTAAGTCGCCAGCTAGTAGGGGATAGGTGATGAATACAAACCAAAACTCATCACATGAAAACGGCAAGAGATACGTTCTCTACGTGCCGACACCGTTCAAGGGGCCCCAGACAAGGGATGTCTTGAACAAGGTGACAACCGTGGCAAAGAAGCTCTTCAAGGGAGCGACGTTCTCGCCACCAGGAACCGGCGTCTATGTCGAGGAAAACGAAAAGACGGGCCGGTTCGAGGAGTTTGTTGAAAAGGTGAGAACCTTGGAGATCATCACGAATCAGAACTCTGACTCCAAGATAGAGCAGGTGGCCTATGCAGCGCTCTGCGCCCTTGACGAAAAGCGCCCAAAACAGAAACCGGAAAGGGTAGTGTGGTACACGGAGCAAAACGTCGTACTGCACAAGATAAGGAACCCGAATATTGAGGAGGCGGCCTAGATGGCAAAGAGGATCCTCACATCTTCTGGAAAGGTCATAGACCTTGACAGGGGCGAGGGCGTCGAGTCAATCCCGCCTGAGAGCCTTGCCATGGAAAAACATTCCTACGGAGCATACGCTCCCTCTTTTTCTTTCATTCTAAATGGAGCACTTGTCAACATCAGGACCGGCTACGGGCAGTTCTACGACACGCAAATGGGCGAAAGAAGATTTCTGACAGAGATGCAGGAAATGAAGCTTTTCCCAAAGGCATTCCCGATTTATATCGGACAGAACTATACCACAGGCGATATCTACTGCACCATCTACATGACAATCAGCGGCATATCCCACAAGGTGGTGCTAACCTACGATAGAAACCATCCAGACTACCAGATCAGCGCCTCAATAGAATACCCAAAGCTGAGTTTCTCCAAGATGGTCGGCCACTGGTATATGGACGGAAAGCCGTGCTACATCCACGCCTGGAACAGGTCCTGGACCATGCTCAAGACCGCGACGCAGGTCAGGTTCTGGCTTGAGGACTACTACGGGGACTCTGGATACGACAGGAGCATAGAGGACATAATTAGAGAGTCAGAGCGCATTATCGGCGAAATCGACAACAAATCCAGTTTTTGGAGGTCGTTCCGATTTTGAATCCTACAAAAATATTGATCACAAAATCCGACATTCAGACGTGCAGAGACGAGGTCCTAGAACATGCAAAGGACTGCAACGAGACTGGGTTTGCGTTCTTTGGAGAGATAAGGTCCAACAAAGTTTACGTCATCAAAAAGATTGTTCTTGGGGGACCTCGATCTGAAAGAGGCCATGTAAGTTTTACAACGGACGAAGTAAAGATACTAGAAGAGCTAAAGAAGGCCAAGACAGAAAACCCCAAGATCAGATATCTAGGAGACGGGCACTCGCACCCCTGGCCCACAGTCCCGTCGCCAAGCGGCACGGACATCAACCAGTTGAGTCGCTCCAGAAAAACTAGACCGTGGTTCGTCATTGCGGTGTTTTCCTCAACTGGAGAAGTCAGATTCTTTGGGCTGGATGCAGATAGCGAAAGAACAGAAATCCCGTACCAAATAGTGCCAGATGGGTTTTCCGAGGAGAGTCTTCTTGAAAGAATCGACCAGATTACAGACAATGATACGTTAAGAAAGTCAAGGGTCGGCATAATCGGCTGCGGCTCGCTTGCGTCGTCGGTGGTTTCTGCAATATCTGGGACTGGAATATGCGATTACATCGTATGCGATATGGACAAGCTTGCCACGGTCAATGTCATAAGACATCTGGGAGGAATTTACGATATCGGCAGATCAAAGACTCAGATAATCAAAAGACACATCGAGTCACACAATCCCCTCGCAGTGGTGCAGACGGTGGAGGACGACCTGATAAAGAATAGAGAGTTGTTGCGCTCGATCATAGAATCATGCGACATCATAGTTGCGGCATCTGGAAACCCGGAACTGAACTATCACACAAATGTCATTTGCTGCGAACTGGGCAAGAAAGCAGTATACTGTGGGATATACGCCGGGGCAAAGAGCGCATACGTGTTCTGCGTCTCATCAGGCTCACATGCGTGCTTTGACTGCATATTCAGCCTCACAAGTGCTGCAATCGACCAAAATACATTGAGACGAAAATACGGCCTAGAAGAGGGTGAGCTGAAAGCAGCACAGGGAATGTTTGCTGACATTACCATCCCAGGATCAATGATGGTAAAAATGACGCTTTGGCTCCTACTTGGAAAAGAGTTCATCTTCAATCTTGTCAGATACTACGACGACCTAAGGGTAGAGAAACTCAACGTCCCAAAGAAAGACCTCTGCGCCACATGCAACTATGAGAATTGGCTCAAACATGAGGAAGAAAAAACGAAAGAAATCAGAAAGTCACACACCAAAGGACTCGTAAAAAAACTAAGACATAGGATCAGGGGGCTTGGGAGATGACATCGGATACCGACAGAATTCTGGAAAAGCTCGGCGAGATTGAGTTACGATTGCAAAGACTTGAGGACATGCCAACAAACAACGAAATCATAACGGAGGAGAGAACCGAGGTTGCTGGAGAGGGAGAGATGGACAGCGAGCGAGTGTCCAGAGTAAACGACAGCGTAGTCACCACCAAACGAATCACAATGTGTGATTATTGTTTTGGGAAAATTGATCAGCTATCGCTATGCAAAAAATGCGGCAAGAAACTTTGCGAGAATTGTGCCATTGATTTCAGAAACGAGATAATCTGTCTGCAAGATCTCAGAGAAACCCATCCGATATCGAGACAAGTGTTCAAGATCATCCTGATGATTGCAAACGGCATAACAGGTGAACGCGACATGAACGAGGTGTCCGGAATACCAAGGGATGAGATGAAAGGAATTGTCGATTTTCTGAGAGATTCAGGATATGTCACGACATCATTTCTCGGAGGCAAGCGTCTCACAGACCTTGGAACCGAGGCATTCTACGCGCATTCTCAGGTTCTGGGAGGCAAGGACGACATGAAGGATTTGGACGGGAGGATTGAGGAGTATGTATCGCGGGCCTAACCGAAGTTCCGGCACCGTTCTGAGTGTTATGAAGCTCTTAGTGGGTGCAGGAATAGTCATCATTACGATAGCGCTGATACTGTTCTTCAACGACATGTTATCACCGCACTCTCCGTCGGTCTACTTGCAACTTGCAGTAGCTGGAGTGGTTGTGATGGTAATGTCATTTCTTGCAATCAAAGTATTCAGGAGTCTTGAGTTTGTCTGAGATAGATGATTTCAGACAGGAGATAATGGACAAGGTCTCAAAGATTCCAGGACTCCCCACAGGCTACATCGACACTCTGTTGAGGATGCTGCCGTATGCAAACGAGAGAAGGCGAAAGAAGCTGGTTGACAAGATAAAGAGTTTGGTCGAGACAAAATTCAATGAACATTCAATGAGATCAAAGAATCCATTGCTCTCATTTCCGTCAAAGGCAGACGCAATTGGTGATGGAGTGATCATCGGACATGTTTGCTCTGGAGACAGAGTGCTACACCCCTTCGGCCTCACCAGTGAAAATCTACGTGAAAATGAATTTGTAGTTGCCAGGTCAGGCCATGGAAAGACCACCACAGTCTTCAACTTTGTTGATCAGTTGATCAAACATGAAATATGCTTTCTTTCCTTTGACTGGAAGCAGGACTATAGAACTCTTGCCAAAAAATACGATGACGTTTACGTCATAAGATGGCACGAGCTTGCATACAACGTTTTGACAAACTGTCCAGAAGGCATGGACATAAAGCTGTGGTGGAGAGTTGTCTTGGATATCGCAGCACACTCACAGGGCCTCTTGATGGCGACACCTGCCCACATTCTTCGCTCACTAGAAGAATTGTATGAGCACAACAAGGGACAGGTGACATTCCGTGAACTGGAGAACCACCTCAAATCGCAGCACAGCGAAAGCAGAAAGGAGAACGAATATTCCGCAATCGCGGAAAACAGAATATTCAACATCAATCAGGCACTGGACAAAGTAATCAACGTAAAACACGGATTTGAGATCAAGGAACTTTTCAAAAGACGAATCATAATCGAGATGTTTCCGCTGGATTTCTCGGTGGCATCGTTTCTTATCCAGACCATAATCATGCACGAGTTTTACCGAAGACTCTACAACCAGATAAGACTCAACCGGAAGTCTACTCTAGATAGCGAGTTTAAGTCTAAATTCTGTAAAATAATTATGGACGAAGCTCACCTTACACAGTACAGCGGCCAAGAAAGAAGCCTTGTGTCTACAGAGCTGTCTTTGCCCCCACTTGCTACTTTTTTCAGCCAGAGCCGCGAGATGATGCTCGGCACATTTGCACTAACTCAGTTCCCACATTTAGTGATGGATGCATTCAAGGACAATGCCGGTACCATGATTGTTGGAAACATAGTTGAAAGTGATCAGCAGAGAAATCTTTCCTCTTCGCTTGGATTGGACAGGGATTCTGAGAAAATACTCGGAAAACTGGAAAAGGGAACTTGGATTGCAAGAGTTGCCGGAAGAACAAAACCGTTTGTTCTAAAGACTCTTGACATAAAGAAAGGGGATCTGATAGCAGATGCAGAGGTACTGCAAAGATCAAGGCCGCTCATTACTGCACTTGACATGAAGCGACAGGAAATTGAAAGCAGGATGTTCATGGTTCAGGTTGAAAAGAAATCAGAGGAGGTACACCTGCCAGACCTCACAAAGGAGGGATGGTTGCTTCTTGACTATGTGTTCTTTCATGAGTGGAGCTACCAGCAGCAGATAACAGAGGCACTTGGAATATCTGACAGGAAATTTGCCAAGGTGAAGCAAGACCTGCTTGACAAAAACCTGATTAGAATACAGAAATTCCCAGTGAAGGTCCATGACAGAATCCACTTTTCCCTCACTCCAAACGCCTTGGAGATAATGAAGATTCTAGGCAGACCTGCACAGAGGATCGGCTACTGGAAGTGGATTTCCGGCGTTCCAGGGTACGAGCATCATTATTGGCTCAATGTGCTCAGAGTCAAGCACAAGATACTGGGCTGGAACGGCAGAGTGGAATACGACCTCAAGGACGGTCGAAGGGTAGATCTCTACGAGGAATTGAATGGGCACCGCAAGGCAGTGGAAATCGAGCTTTCAACAAAGGATGTTGAGAACAAGGTCAGAGTGCTGACAGACCGAGAGGTGGATGAATTGGTACTGCTATACAGAGAAGAATCGGCTTTCCAGTTTGCAAGATCAAAGCTGGAGAGGATGGAAAACATTCCAAAAGAAAAGATTTGGATTGGATTAATTCGGGATTATGTGGAGTTACTTGACGATGTAATAAAGGGCCCGGAGAAGAGCGGAAACATCGAGGGTCCAGACCCTGCCGTTCCTGATTCTGAACAAAACCGGAAAGATGGCGGAAACAATGGTGTGACAGACTAAGTTGTCCTACAAAAAGAAATACTCCAAGGGGTTTGGCGGCGGATACGGAGGATACAAGTCAGGTTACATGGCACAGAGGGATCCACTTGCAGCATACAGACACACATCCCCTCCAATGAGTGAGTATGACAGAAAAATAAGAAACAAACTCGAAAAGCCTGAACTCAGTGGGATGTCTAGAAGCTTTGAATCCGACACAAATACCTACAAGATAAACGCACCAAGAATTCAACAGGAGACAAGATTCTCACAAAAGGAGGTAGACGAGTTCTCAGACAAGATACTTCACGATGCAATGGAGAAACTCAAGAATCTCAATAACGACAAAGAGATTTCAGCGGAAAAATACGAAATGGCAAGCGAGTTGGCTGACCGCATCGCCCAGCGCTCATTTGAGATAAGAAGTAATCCAGAAGACAAAACCACAGTACTGGAGTTCACAAAAGAATTCCTAGATGAACCAATCCAGCCATGGCATTCTGACATCCTTGAACAGGTTGACAAGATCAGAAACCAGATGAATGAGCTGAAAAGCGAAACCCTAGAAGTAAGAGAAAGCATGCCTGAATTTGAGCACCTAGCAGACGAGATGAAGAAGGCAGATGAGTTATTTTCAGGCTCTGGAACACCCTCTGAGACTCTTGCCACAGACAGGATTGTGGATCAGTACAATCTTGATCCCGCCTTTGATAATATGACTCAAAGAAAACGCAGGGACAGTCTTTACGATGGTGATGGTGAGCTTTGATAGATCCTTTTCCATCCAAGAGCAGCAACGACTTGGTCAACTGTCCACACCGAGAAAAGCTAAATACCGGAGACGACCCCTCTATTTCCAATGAAATCCCCGACGAGGGGATCGATATGGGAAAAAACACAACATACACAACAACGAACAACACTGCCAAAATTCAAAAAATATCCAAAAAACAGAGACTTCTTGCCAATCCAGACGTACACAGATGGTACAAAAATGTCGCACGTGGAAGCCCGATAACGGCAGACGTGAGACTGAGAAGACTTCGAAAGTTCCTTGAAGACCACGACATTACCCCGATGCAGTTTGCCGAATTAGGGATGAAGGACATCAGGACTGCAACAGACTTGTTGCAGGACTACATAACGCGTCTTGAGGAAAACGGAAATGCGCCGCAATACATCAAGGGACTTTTGACATCCGTGAAATCCTGGCTTCGTCATTTCGACGTAGAGATCAAAAGAAAGATCAAAATCAAGAACATCGACTCCACACCAACTCTTGAGAACGAGAGGGTTCCAGAGGGAAACGAGCTTGCAGAACTGTTCAACAGGGCAAACATGAGACAGGGCGCAATAATGGCACTGATTGGAAAATCAGGTCTTCGCCCCGAAGTTCTTGGTAACTATGACGCAAGTGACGGTCTGTCCATCAGGGATTTGCCAGACCTTGCAATCATTCAGGGACTCGCAGTCTTTACCAGAAGCCCGGCAAAGATAGTTGTCAGAAGAACACTATCAAAGGCGCGACACGAATACTTCACCTTCATCACAGATCTTGGTGGAAAGAGACTTCTTGCATACCTCAACCAGAGGATAATGGACGGTGATTCGCTTGGTCCAGAGTCCCCAGTCATTGCACCAAGCAAGCTGACTAGATGGCGAGGAAACAACATCGGCAAGAAATTCGTCAAGACACAGGTGATAGTGGACGACGTGAGAACAGCTATGAGACCAAGATTCACATGGAGACCGTATGTGCTGCGCGCATACTTTGACACGCAACTACTCATTGCGGAGTCGAGGGGAAAGATAGCACATGACTTTCGTGTGTTCTTTATGGGACATCGTGGAAGCATTGAATCCAAGTACACTACGAACAAAGGGATACTACCAAAAATCCTGACAGACGAAATGCGTGACGCGTTCAAGAGAAGCGAGGAGTTTCTTGATCTGGAAAAGGCAACAGAGGACCCGTTGGAAAAACAAAAGGAAGATGCAAAGACAAAGATAGAGACGATGAGGCCGGAGGAACTCGCAAGGGTGCTAGAGCTTCTTAGTGATCTGAGAGGCGGCAATACAAGCAGCGAGTCGCAACGGCAGACGAGTCTGAGCAACTAATAGCTGACGGATGGCAATACGTCGGAACTCTTCCAAACGGAAAGGTCATACTGAAAAGGTGCCCACTGGTAATGTAGAGATGGGCCCAAAGGGCTTCGATCCCTTGGCTCACCGGTTATGAGCCGGTTACTCTACCAAGCTGAGTTATGGGCCCCTGAACAAAACAGGTTTGTGCTGTGTATAAAAGTTATAGAGATGTGCAGTAATTTTCGTAGCAGCTATCCAACAGATGGTTTTGTGCATCCAGTGACTTTTCTGCAATTGCCAAAAATTCTGAATGTTTTTCTTCTGGAATGGTATCTAGGATTTTTTCCCATGTTGCTGCATGTCTAATATCTGCTTCCTCGTGCAGTCTAAAGTACTCTGTTGCAGAATCTGAAGTGATATTGTAGAATTTTGCCAAGCCCTCTAGTTTTGTGTGACTTATCTTTGGAATTTCTTTTTCAAATGCATACATTGCGGCAGCTCCTGACTCTAGCGAAGTCATTAGTCCAGATAGCTCATAGACCGCAGAGGTTGTCTTTTCCAGTCCTGTATAGGACTCTATGTTTTGGACGCCTAGGGATACTGCAAAGTGAGCCCAAGGAGTAATGTGTTCGGATTCTTCCTGCTGGTTTTCTTTGATTTCTGATACCATTGATTCTGGTGCGTAGGGCACAATCATACCAACAAAAGACGGGACCGCCTTTACCATTTGGAAGTATTCTTTAGAATAGCCTGCAAGCATTTCTTTGGATAATTTGCCTTCTGACCACATTTGATAAAACGGGTGTTTGAGTAAGCTCTTCTGCTCGATAAGCTGATCAATTTTTTTTGCAAGCGACATAGTATTGCTGCATTTTTGCCAATAAAAAAATCTTTACTGTCCAAAAGATTTTATGCTTTCAAGTTTGCGATGCAAACGGGCTCCTGTGGTGTAGTCCGGTCAAGCATGTCGCCCTTTCAAGGCGGAGATCCCGGGTCCAAATCCCGGCGGGAGCACCTACAACTATTAATACTGTAAGCGAAGAGATCGGTCGAGTGTAGCTTTTTGGATCGAAAAAATCTGAAAATCAATCCATTACTTGACACATACAAAGAGTATATACAAAAAATAGACAGCGCCCTAGAATCCGAATTATCACTGTATTCCAAGTCAGAGTTCATGCAGCCCCTCATGTACGCAATAGAAGGCGGAAAGAGAATCAGGCCCCTGATATTATTGCTGGCTGCAGAATCTGTTGGCAAGGCGGATGAGCGTGCATTTGCGGCAGGCTGTGCAGTGGAATTTTTACACACAGAATCTGTAATTCATGATGATATTATCGACAATGAAACGTCGCGAAGGCACAAGGACCCGTTTCACATCAAATACGGATACAACACAAGTATTCTGACTGGCGATTTTGTCCTGGGATTAATCCTTAACATTTCATCTAGGCTAAACAACCCAAGAATCACAAAAGACCTGGCAAACACTGCAATGCTGATGAGTGAAGGCGAGGTCCTAGAGACAATGCTAGAGACAAGCCAGGACCTTACATTTGATGACTATCTCAAAGTAATAGAATACAAAACCGCAACAGCATTTGAGGTATCATCAAGGCTTGGCGCAATAATCGGCGGTGGAAGTGAGGACCAAATTGTTGCACTATCGGAATACGGACGAAACATCGGAATTGCATATCAAATCCGAGATGATCTAATCGACTGGAAAAACGAAGACAAGCTGTTTAATCTACTAGTAAAGCGAAGTATGGACCCGCGTGACATTTTCAATCACATGGAAAAAATGCTAAAGGATTATGCAGGAAAAGCTACGGCCAGTCTTAGAATAATTCCAGACAATGATGCAAAGTCGCATTTGGAATATTTGCTAAGACTTACTACTTTGAAATTATAAGTGCATTATCCAGTATTGGTACTGCATTCTTTGTGAATTCTATAATTGGGTCTGGATAGACTCCTATTCCGACCAGGAATATTATAGAAAATATCATAACACCAATGATTGCCTTTGGCTCCTTGATCTTTTTCTCAGTTTCTCCCTCAAAGTACATCTTTCGTATAATCCAACCATAGTACGCCAGAGACAATGCAGAGTTGAGAACGCCTGCTATTGCAAGCCAGCCAGCCCACGCAGGAAGTCCTGTTTCTAGTGCAGAGCCAAAGAGAATCAGCTTGCTCCAGAATCCGGCAGTTGGTGGAACGCCAGCCAGTGCTAATAGTGATATGACTAGACCTAGCGATGTGATTGGCATCTTTCTGCCCAAGCCCTTGAGTTTATCGATATTTGTTATACCAATTGTAGTAACAATGCCTGCAATTGCAATGAATGCGGCACCCTTCATCACAGAATGGTTCAATACATGGAACAATGATCCTTGTATTCCCAGTGACGTAAACGGAGCAACTGCCAGGCCAATCAAAATGTATCCTGCATGTCCGATACTGGAATATGCAAGCATACGTGAAATGTTCTTTTGCATTATAGCTGCAATGTTTCCTACAGTCATTGTCATTACTGCAATAACACCCAATGCAAACGTCCAGTCTAGCTGCAATGCTATAGTACCCATTATGATTACTCGAAGGGCGGCTGCAAATCCTGCCTTTTTGGTTCCAGCTGCCAATAGAGCAGTGATTGTCGGGGGCGCACCCTCATAGGTGTCTGGAAGCCACATGTGGAATGGGACTAGGCCCATCTTGAATCCAAATCCTGCAATGAACATACCTACTGCCAAGAGGGCAAGCGGCATCATTGATGGATCCAGATTTGCAAGGCCTGTCATGACTTCGCCAATGTTTGTCGAGCCAGTCAGGCCATATACTATTGAGATTCCGTAAATGATTATAGCTGAGGACAGTGCTCCAAAGAGGAAGTACTTGAGTGCAGCCTCGTTTGAGCTTGGATTCTTTTTCATAAATCCAGCCAAGACATATGTCGGAATTGACATTAGCTCCCATGCGACAAACAACATCACTAGGTCAGTAGAATATGCAACAAGCACCATTCCTATTGTGGATAACAGTATCAGGGAATAGTAGACTGGCGGATGAGCTTGTCCGCGCATGAAATTAAACGAGCCTGCAGTCGTGATTATTGCTACAATTAGCATTGCTATTGCAAATAGTCCGCTAAAGGAGTCATTTGCAAGAACATCTGCAGAAAATACCGCTGCCGGTGGAAGCTGGCCTGAGACTATCTCGTATGCAACATAGCCAATTGATGCTATCAGTGCACCAAATGCAATTGCCGCATAAAACGAGTTGGATCCCTTTTCCTTTCGTACTACGGATATCACCGGCAGAATCATGCCGATTGTACCCAGTATTGCAATCAGGACAATTGGAGTTGATGTGATTTCTATCATGGTATATCCCCTACAAGAACAGGAACAATACTACGAATAGTATTCCCGCTCCAAATACGTAAAGATAAGACTGTGCCACACCTGTCTGGGCCTTTTGCACCACTTTGGCGCTCCAGCCGACGGACTTTTCAAAGCCGACGTTGAGGCCCAAGTCGATTGCATATTTCTCAAAGTATCTCCAGATTCCTCTTGCCAGCCACAGTGGCGCCACTACAAAGCACCAGTACACCATTGCGTTGAGGTACCATCTGTTCAGCAAAGTCTTGTGAATTGCGTAAAAGAAAATGTTAGAGTTTACAAACTTGACTGGGTCCACAAATCTTCCAATATAGAAGACATATCCAAGCGATATTCCAATTCCAAATGCTGCAAGCGATGCCATCAGTGCAACTGGATTAATTCCCTCCAGGAATGACGGTAAAATGCTTTCTTCAGTATCTGGTGCCGGGCCGTGTTCTGCCTCGATGTGGAATGTGTGGCCCAGATATTCTGTGAATAATTCGTGGATGCCATGCTCTGCGGACAATCCAACTATACCAATGCCAATTGTCAGCACCGCTAGAATTCCGTATGGAACCCACATGGAGAGGCTTGCCTCGTGGATGTGGTGTCCTTCTTTTTCCATGTGCTCAATGTGCTTGGACTTGTCTCCAAAGAAGACCATTCCAATCATTCTTGTGGTATAGAAAGTAGTGATGACTGCAGTCAGCACGGCAATTGCAAATAGCGGCATTGCCCAGGTGTTGCCAGACTCGTACACTGCGGCAAAGATTGCATCCTTGCTCCAAAATCCAGTCGTGATGAACGGAGCACCCATCAGGCCCAGGCCTGCAGCCCACATGAATGCATATGTCTTTTTCATGTGCTTTCGCAGTCCGCCCATGTCTGTCATGAATCTGGATCCCACCACATGCAATAGCGAGCCAGCAGCCATGAAGAGTGATGCCTTGAACATTGCGTGTGAAATAAGATGGAAGAATCCTGCTGTGTAACCATCAACGTATTGGTGTGATAGACCAGCAACGCCCATTGCCATCATCATGTAACCGATTTGTGAGCCAGTAGAGTATGCCAGGACTTTCTTTATTTCTGGGTTTACCATTCCTTGCGTAGCTAACAGTATTGCGGTGATTCCTCCAACCCAAGCTATCACCTCAAAGAACTGGTCCATTGCAAATCCAGCAGCTGCCAGAGCAAAGAAGAGCGGTCCAATTCTTGCAACCAAGAACACACCTGCCTTTACCATTGTTGCTGCGTGAATAAGTGCAGAGACCGCAGTTGGGCCTGTCATTGCTTCTAGTAGCCATTCGTTTAGTGGGAATTGCGCGGATTTTCCGATTGCGCCGCCAAATAACAAAACAGCTGCTGGTACCAGCAAGCCCTGAGCTTGCATCGCGCTAGCCCATGCAGTGTCGTGCATTAGTTCTCTGAATCCAAATGTGCCTGCAAATGCGAAAATCAAGAACATGCCAGATAGCATCATGATGTCGCCGACCTTGGTCATGATGAATGCCTTCATGCCTGCGTGTGTTGGCGCATAATACTCTTGCAATCCCAGTACGGTTCTTCCCTGAACGCCGACATGGTCCTTGTGTTTGTCTCTATACCAGAACGAGATCAGTGCGTATGATGCAAGTCCTACGCCTTCCCATCCAAAGAACATCATTAGCAGGTTATCAGACAATACTATGATCTGCATCGAACCAATAAAGAACATCATCCAGAACCAGAAACGAGTAATGTCCTTGTCGCCTTTCATGTATCCAGTACTATACACCATGATCAAAAATGAAATCCAGCCAACAACGTTTGCCATTATTACTGCAAGTGGGTCAGCAAGAACTCCTGCCTTGATTCCAATTGTTGAGATCCAGTTTACCTGGTCATGCACTTCGTGTGCTTCTAGCGCACCTGGCAATAGCGTTGCAGCAGAAATTGCACTCATCAGAGCAAATCCTACTGCTACCCATCCAGTGCCACGCTGTGTTGCTTTTCCGACTGCCGGAATAATCAGAGCTGCAATGAACGGCAAAATCCAGACAAGCCATGCGCTTGTTGGCGCAAAGTCAGGCAAAAAGCTCAGCATGCTAGCGTCTGCCATTATACACCAAGCACTCCTTTCATGTATGGGATGATGTCCTCAAAGAACAAGTCTGGGTATATTCCTACAACTATGGTAAATCCAGCCAGCACCATCATTGGCGCAGTCATGTACCAGCTTGCCTCCTTTACGTGCGATAGGTGCTCTGGCATTTTTCCAAAGAACACTCGCTTTAGCATCCAGAGCATGTAAGACATTGTAATTACTGTAGCAACTAGTCCCAGTCCAAATGCGATGTATCGCAGTGTTGCGCCACTTGCTGCGTTTTCCTTTACTGCCGTGTCTAGTGCGCCGGCAAACAAAGTCCATTCTCCCATGAATCCGCTTGTTGGCGGAACGCCTGCAATTGTCAGTGCGCCAATTACAGCACAGACTGCAGTGATTGGCATTTTTCCTGCAAGGCCTCCAAGTTTTGTCATGCTTCGCGTACCACACTGTACGATGAGTATGCCTGCAGTCATGAAGAGGAGTGCCTTGCCCAAGCCGTGGGTCACATACATGAACTCTGCTCCCGCAAGTCCCAGCGTAGAATACGAGCCAATTCCAAAGAGGATGTAGCCCATCTGGCTTACGCTGGAATATGCCAGTAGTCGCTTGATGTCGTCTTGCATTAGCGCCATTGCACCACCGTAAATCATAGTCATCAGACCCCAGATGTGGAGCCAGATTGCCATTTCTGCATACGTGTTTGGCAAAAATTCGATAATCAATCTGAAAAGACCATATGCACCAATTCCGATCATTGCAGGAGACAACAGTGCACTAATTGGTGTAGGAGCTGCTCCGTGGACATAGGGCAGCCAAATGTGGAAGATAAAGGCCGCAAGCTTGACTGCAAGGCCAAGTACTATAGCAATTGCAGAAAGCATCAGAACGTCTTGCGGGATTTTTGCCTCCGATATTGCCGCAAAGTCAAAGCTTCCAATGGATAATCCAATTGTCAGAAATCCCAACAACAACACAACTGCGCCGACATGGGTCCAGAACAGGAACATCAGGGAAATTCTTCTTCTTGGTCCATCACCCCAGAATGCAACTAGGAAGAAACCCGGAATCAGCATGACCTCAAAGAAAATGTAGAATTGGATGAGATTTGTTGCAAGAACTGTACCAAGCATGCCCATTGCAAATACCAGATACAGTGCAAAGTACAGACCAGACTGCTTGTTGACATAGTCGTTCATCTCAGATGATTCTACCATTGCAGTTGTCTGTCCAGAGCCAGAGTTAGTGTGGTGGACGTGCTCTTCGTACATTTCATGGAACTTGTGCAACATGTACGGCTTGGAGTATAGCGCCAACACAGTACTTAGTACATAGATGATTACTGCAAACGGAATTGCAAGGCCGTCCAGCTTGAATCCAAATTCTCCAAAGAGCTTGGTCCAGACATAGTGCTCCTCATAGCTTCCAGAGAGCGATACTTGTATGACCAGAAATGTGCAATACAACAACAGTCCAAAGGTAAACCAAGTTGCGGCGTTTGGACCCATTTTTCTGCCCAAAATGTAGGCTACCGGTGACAATAACAAAGGCAGGAAGACTGCCTGAAGTAGTGCGTATTCCATTACCCTTTCAGGCTCCTAAATTCTGCAATATCGACATTCTTGTACATGCGATATGCTACAATGATTAGTGCAAGGCCCACTGCCACTTCGGCTGCGGCAATGGCAATTGAGAATAACGCAAATGTCTGGCCTTGGCTGTTTGGCAGGAATCTGCCAAAGGCGACCAGATTCAGGTTTGCTGCATTTACAATCATTTCTACTGCAAAGAGCATACGGATTGCGTTTCGCTTGACAGAGATCCCATAGATTCCAATTGCCAATAGTGCAATTGATACAATAACAAAGTCAAGCATTGTGTTGGTCATTTGTCAAATCCTCCCTTCTTGCCAAAGTTAGCGCACCTATTACGGATGCAGCCAAGATGAATGCCATTAGTATGAGTGCGGGCCAGTAATACGTCAAAAAGTCAGCACCAATTGATCTAAAGTCAACTGGTGGCTCATCGGTGGTAACAGTCTTGATGCCAGAGCTCAGTATGACTGCGCCTAGGCCCATCATCAACGAAAGCATCAGGCCTATGCCCGCATAGCGTCTTCGCTTGTCTTCGATTTTAATGAAAATTAATTGTCGTCGTACCAGCATCACGGTGAACAGAATCAGTACTGCAATAGAGCCAATGTACACTGCAATTTGGAACATTGCTACAAACGGCGAGTCCAGCAGCAAAAAGAATCCCGCAATTCCCCCAAGTGTTCCCATCAATGCAATAGAGCCATAGATTAGTGATCTTACCTCAAGTGCGGCAATTGCAGAGCCAATTGTGATTACTGCCAGACCAAGGAATACTGCATCAGCCATGTGTGGCACCTCTTGGGTTGTCAAATTTCAGCTCGACGTCTTGTGCAACGTTTGGCTTTACTTGTAGCTGGGCTGGCGTGTAAATCAGTCCCTCCTTAGTAAATGACGATAATTCATAGTCGTTAGTCATGTATAGCGCATAGAACGGGCATGCGTCCACGCACAAACCACAGAAGACGCACTTGCCATAGTCGATTTGCGGCATGATTGCCTTTTTGTTTTGTTTCCAGTCCTCTTGGACCTTGACCATTGCGATTGCCTCCGCTACCCCTTCACATGCAATAGAGCACAGCTGGCATCCAGTGCAGTGGTCATGGAACAGCATGTGTCGCCCCTTGTAGCCCGCAATGCCTACGCCGGTGTTTGGATCATACTGATAGCCATCGCCGACCATCTTTAGCTTTTGTTCAGGATATCGCAGTGTGAATCTCTTGACTGCCAGGTGCTTGATTCCAGAGTTTAGTGCTTTGATGATTCCAGTTGCTGTTCCCATTACAAGATTCCCTCCGGACCTAGTACCCCAGCGTAAACCAAGGCGAGTGCTATAAAGATGTTAACGAATGCAAGGCCGATCAGTTTGTACCAACCAATGTGCAAGAGCAGATCAATTCTGATTCTCGGGAATACGCCTCTTGGCAGCAATATGAAAAAGATAACGCCAACTACTTTGACTACAAACCACAACACATCATTGAGCATCTGCTGATCCAGCAGCGGCAGGCCTGGGAACTTGGCAGTGATCGGTCCCATGTGGATTCCTTCCTTGACTAGTTCTTCTGGGAATGGCGGCCAGATGTTCGGTCCGCTCCATCCCCCTAGGAACAGCACCACAAAGAGCCCCGCAAATGCATACAGCTTCAGGTACGAGCCCAGTTGCACCAAGCCATACATCATGCCGGAAAACTCTGTTAGCCATCCTGCGACAATTTCGCTTTCTGCTTCTGGCAGGTCAAATGGAATTCGCTCCAGTTCTGCCAGCATTGCTATAAAGAACACGATTGCGCCTATTGGCAAAAATATGATCCACCAGAACGTGTACTGGGATTCTACGATTTCAGTCAGGTTTAGGGTTCCAGTCAATATGACTACGCCCAAAACCGACAAAATTAGTGGAATTTCAAATGAGACCATTTGATGCAGTGCGCGAATTCCTCCAATGAATGGGAACTTGCTGTTAGCGGACCATGCAGATAATACCGTAATGACTGGGAAGAATCCGATTATTGCAAAGACTGCCAACAATCCAACATCGGCGTCTGCTACTACCCAGCCGCCCCTAGCTGCAGGAATTAGCGATACAAATGCAGCTGCCGTCCCAACAAACAAGACAGGTGCCGCCCAAAAGATTGGCTTGTCTGCTTTTGCCGGAATTATAATTTCCTTTGATAACAGTTTGATTCCGTCACTCATTAATTGTAAAATTCCTTCTATTTTTCCGCAATAGAACGGACCGACGCGAAGTTGGAGCTTGGCAAGCATTTTTCTCTCAACAAAAATGGTTCCTGCCGCAAGCAATGCCGCAAACCCAAACCCAGGAAATGCAGCGATTCTAAAGAACTCTGTCTGCATCAGAGATTTTATCAGTGGGATTTGTCTTGACGGGTCTGCAAGAATTGTCAGTGCTAGATATGGGTCAAGCAGTCTTGTTCCAATCACTGGCAGCTCCAAATAGAATAGTATCACTTGGACAAATGGCAGTCCTATCAGTGTAAGCAGGGTGATTGCCCAAAACGCATTGTCTGTAAGAGACTTTATGAAATAGCTTAGCCGAAACTTTGGCGCAATTGTAGACATTTTATCTGTCAGCCTCCACTGGCCAATAGTTTAAGCTCCAGTACACTGCCGGCATGTTTCCTAGTTTTTCGCCTTTTAGCAAATATGGCATGCAAATGAGATTTCTAAACGAGCCCACGCTCATCTTTACTCTGTATGGCTCCGGCTGACTTTTAGACACAATATAGCATCCCAGTGAGCCACGGCCAGACTCTACTCTCTTGTAAACTTCGTCGTTTCCACCCTTTGGGTTTGGCTTTAGCTTGACTCGAACAGAGCCCGACTTTGGCATTTTCTGCACCGCCTGGCGAATAATGTTGCAGGATTCCAGCATGTCAAGCCATGGAATCTTGGAGCGCGCATATGCATCTCCTTCCTTGAGTGTGTTTACCTTGATGTCAAGTTCTCCATACGCATCATATGGCTCTTTTACTCGCAGGTCATAGTCAACACCGCTTGCGCGCAATGTAGAGCCGGTTGTTCCTAGTCGTATTGCGTCCTCGCGAGAAAGTTTTCCTGCGTCACGGGTTCTTGAAATCAGAATTGGGTTGTCGTAAAATATTGCGCCGTATTCTTTGATGCGTTTTTCAAAATAGTTTACTCTCTTTAGCAACATGTCCTCAAAGTTTGCTGGAACATCGTTTCGAATTCCACCAGGTACAAAGTATGCGTGTGTGACGCGAGCCCCTGTCATTTTTTCTAGCATGTCGATGTAGAGTTCCCTGTCACCTGCAGGCCACATGAACATCGTAGAGTGGCCCAAAAAGATTCCATAGATTGCAAGCCAGTATTGGATGTAGACGCATCTGTTTAGCTCCGATGCAATCACTCGCAGGTATTTTGCGCGCTCTGGCACCTCGATTCCTAATAATTCCTCAACGCCAAGGCAGTACGGGTATAATACATTGCAAGAGTCGTGAATTACCGGCCTCTCTAGGTGTGGGATGTTTTGAATGTAATTTCGGTATTCAGCCATTTTCTCCTCTCCCCTGTGCACATAGCCAGGATCAGGATCTGCAGAAACGATATAGTCGCCGTCAATTTTGACAATGATTCTCATGTGGCCAGATCCTGGGTGCTGTGGTCCTACGTTGAGCGTCATGATTCGCTCGTCTACTTTTTCCATTTGCAGGCCTGGTGGCAGTGAAGTACTCATTTTATCGTCCCTTTAACTTGAAGTCTTTTCGCATTGGTGGCAAGTCCGCCCAGTCTTCTGGGAGAAGTAATCTGCGATTATCTGGATGACCATCAAAGTAAACGCCAAGCATCTCAAAGCATTCGCGCTCATGAAATTCCACACTGTAGAAAATGTCCCTGAGGCTTGGAAGTTTGGTATTATCGGATCCCGGATTTGGATTGTCCTCTCTTGGAGCCCTAGTTGCCAGGGTCAGAACCTGCTTTGCAAGTTCTGCGTCCGTGTAAGAGCCTAAATGATAAACTACTTCGATTTCCTTTTCGTCTGGATAGTCAACGCCTGTGACGGACTCGGCATGGTCATAGTGCATCTCATCGCGAAGGAATTTTGCCACATCCAGTATGTCTTCTTTTGATACTTTGATGCGGATTCTGTTCTCTTTTACAAACTCTATTTTTGCCTTGGAGCCAAACTTTTTTTCAATCTTGTCTGCTATTGATTTTTCAAACTTGGGGAGCTCCTTTACTGGCTCTGGTTGTGCTACTGGTTTTGTTTCTTGTGCGCTCATTTAGCATTACCTGGCCTTTAGCCTCTTGATTTTCTCTTGTAGTAACATGCATCCCTGAATTAGGGTCTCAGGTCTTGGAGGGCAACCTGGCACGTACACATCTACTGGTAAAATTCCATCAATTCCAGGCAAGACGTTGTACGAATCAAAGTACAGTCCGCCGGTGATTGCGCAAGCTCCCATAGCAATTACATACTTGGGCTCGGGCATTTGGTCATAGACTAGTCTTAGTCTTGGTGCCATCTTTCTAGTGATGGTTCCCTGTACTACCACAAGATCACATTGTCGTAGCGATCCGAACGCCTCGATGATTCCAAATCGCTCTACATCATATCTTGGGCTGGATGCGGCACCAAATTCAACACTGCAACACGCAGTCTCAATGTGCACTGGCCACAAAGACCAGAGTCTACTCCAGTTAATGGCGTATCCTAGGGGTTGATCAACTGCTTTGACTAGGACATCGCCTAGCTTGCCTACAAAGACGTTTGCGTTTTGTGGTGTAAGTAGATCCTTTAGCAATTTGATCCCTCAGCTGATTTTTGCGTCAAAGTAATATTAAGACTTACCAAATGTTTCTCCTCTTTGATTGGTACAAAGCAAAAGCCATTGCTGCAAACATTATTCCCAAAAATGCAATTATTGGCAAAGTCGCAGTCTTGGGCAGATTCAAAAGCGAGCTGCCCCACGCATACAGGAATATTGCCATCACATCAAATACTACAAACATCAGAACGTAGGCGTAATACTGCATCATAAAGTGGGTTCTTCCCTCTCCCTTGGGGACTTGGCCTGCTTCCATTGGGAGGAACTTGACTGGATTGCTGAGTCGTCTAGGCGAAATCATACGCGATATCAAAAGTGCAGGACCTACAGCCATGATGGCAAAGCCAAACATCAGAAGAACATGACTATAGCTAGCCGCATATTCCCCAACCAAATCAGCTTGACACCCGGTTGATAATATAAAAAGCTATGTAAAAAATTGAACGAATTTTTGCGATCAGAAATTAATCTTGACATCATTGATATATCGCATTTGGAATTTTTTATTTATGGTAAATGTCGGCGAAAAGGCTCCAGAGTTTGAGCTGGTAGACACCGATCTAAAAATGAGAAAGCTCTCCGAGTTTAAGGGCAAAAAAGTGGTTCTGTCATTTTTTGTTGCCGCAAGCTCCCCCGTATGCACCAATGAAATGTGTACATTCCGGGACAGGTGGGGCGAGATCTCTGCGCTTGGCGCCCAAGTAATTGGAATCTCAAATGACGGCCCGTTTGCAAACAAGGCGTTTGCAGAAAAATTCCATTTCAACTATCCAATACTTGGAGACTACAAGTCAAAGACAATTCGGGACTATGACATACTAATGCCAGACCTACTACACGTAAAGGGATACGATGCGGCAAAGCGCTCTATCTTCGTAGTGGATGAGAACGGCACGGTATCATACAAGTGGGTCTCTGATAATCCACTGGTGGAGCCAAACTACCAAGAGATAATTGATTTCCTCAAGAAAGGAAAGTAAATTTTTTCTTTTATTCTATTTCTGCCAGGATATCGTTTTTTGCAACAGATGCAGCGGGCTTTACCTTGATTTTCTTGATGGTGCCGTCCTTGTGCGATTTTATGGATACCTGCATCTTCATTGATTCCAAAACGCAGACGACGTCTCCCTTTTTGACGCTGTCGCCCTCGCTTACATTAACAGAGACTACTTTGCCCGGAATTTGGCTGTGCAGTGCCGTCTGTGCGTCGCCCGAGTCTCCCCCGCCAGAGTTCTTGTAGACAATCTCGTTTAGAGAGTGATGCATGTTTACCGCAAATGGAGTACCATCCACCACCATCTTCATGTGTGCAGTTCCGGCGTCCAGATACTTGACAGTGTGGACGTGGGAATCGAGGACAAATTCTATTCCTCTCGTGTTCATTTTTAGAATTTTTAGTGTGTGCTGCTTGTCGTTTATTTTGATGGTGTAATCAGATTCGCCTGTCTTTTGCAGGATTTGGCCCTCAAATGCCGCCTCAATGTCCGCTATTTTGTATTCCATGATTATCTTCCATCCATGTGGCTCTTCCAGCGTGGGCTTGGAGCATTCGATGATTTTACTTTACTTCTAAAGAATTCAGAGTGCATAATGGCTCCCGCAATTGCGGCGTCTTGCTTTTGCTTTTGGCCTTCTTTGATGTCTTGTACTAGTCTGTCGATTATTCCATATCGCTTCAAAAAGTCAGTGGAAAGATTTCCCTTTTTGTATTCCTCTGTTTTTAGTATGGTCTTGTATAGCGGTATGGATGTCTCTACTCCCTGGATGTAAAAGTCGTTTAGTGCGTTTATCATTCGAACTCGTGATTCCTCAAATGTTTGGCCCCACGTGATGAGTTTTGCCATCAGTGAATCATAGAACGGAGAAACTGTGCATCCCGGATACAGATATGTGTCACATCTAACGCCAGGACCAGACGGTATGGTAACATCAGGAATTGGGCCCGTCGATGGCGCAAAGTCCAAGAATGTGTCCTCTGCGTTGATTCTGCATTCAATCGCATAGCCATTCATGTGCAGGTCTTTTTGCTTAAACGGCAACGGCTCGCCGTTTGCAATGTCTAGTTGCAGCTTTACCAAGTCCAAGCCAGAGACCAGCTCCGTGATTGGGTGCTCTACTTGGAGCCTTGCGTTTATTTCAATGAAATAGAAATCGCCATTGTCTGCTCGGAGGAATTCGGCAGTGCCAAGGTTTGTGTAATCTACTGCCTCTGCTGCTTTTACCACAAGCTCGCCTACTCTGTCTCGGGTCTTTTGATCAACTACTGGTGATGGTGTCTGCTCGATTAGTTTTTGGTTGCGTCGCTGAATTGAGCACTCTCTCTCAAAGATGTGTACTGCGTTTCCGTGCTTGTCTCGCGCCATCTGATATTCAATGTGCCTGATTTTTTCTAGGAATTTCTCAACTAGAATTGCAGATTTTCCAAATGCCGCAATTGATTCTCCCGTTACTGTCTCGTATGCTTCCCTGAGTTCCTTGTCGTTGTGGACCAGTCTGATTCCTCTTCCTCCTCCACCATATACTGATTTTAGCAAAACTGGATATCCAATTTCATTTGCAATGTCCAGTGCCTCCTCGACGTCCTTGACTAGGTCCGGACTGCCCGGAACTGTCGGCACCTTTGCCTTGAACATTGCCGCCTTGCAACGCATCTTATCACCGCAGAGATCCATTGATGCAGCTGACGGTCCAATGAAGTTGATCTTGTTGTCCTCACATAGTTGTGCAAAGTCAGAGTTTTCTGATAAGAATCCATATCCTGGGTGAACTGCATCAGAGCCGGACTTTAATATCGCATCAAGGATTTTTTCCTGATTCAGGTAGCTCTCTCGAGGAGCTGCTTTTCCAATATGGAATGCCTCGTCCGCCTTTTTGACATGGAGTGAGTTGTAATCTTCATCAGAATATACCGCAACTGTCTTGAGTCCTAGTGCCTTGCATGTTCGAATGACGCGCAGTGCTATTTCTCCCCTGTTTGCGATTAGAACTTTTTTTATCATAGTATCACAGGTTTATGTTTCCATGTTTTCGAGGAAGTTGTTTGTCTCGCTTGTTTGCAAGCATTTCCAGTGCCTTTATCAGCATTGGTCTTGTCTGGGCAGGGTCAATTACCGCATCCACAGATCCTGTTGATGCAGCAACGTACGGGTTTGCAAACTTTTCGTTAAATTCAGCTGTTAATTGTTTTTTGAGCTCCTCTGGGTTTTTGGCATTGTCAAGGTCTTTTTTGTTCATGATTTTTACTGCGGCCTCTGATCCAAGCACGGCAATCTGTGCAGTCGGCCACGCATAGTTAATGTCGGTTCGAAGGTTTTTGCTTCCCATGGCAATGTATGCTCCGCCATATGCTTTGCCAATTACTAGTGTGATTTTTGGAACTGTGGCCTCGCAGTACGCATAGAGAAGCTTGCTTCCATGACGGATTATTCCGTTGTGTTCCTGATTGGTTCCAGGCATGTAGCCAGGTGTGTCCACAAACGTGATAATTGGAATGTTAAACGCATCGCAGTATCTAATGAATCGCGCAGCCTTGTTTGAAGAATCTATGTCTAGTGCTCCTGCCAGATACATTGGCTGGTTTGCCACAATACCCACAGTTCTGCCGTTCAGTCTTGCAAATCCAACAATTACGTTTTGCGCAAATAACTCATGGACCTCAAATAACTGGTTGTTGTCCACAACGGAGAGAATTATCTCCTTCATGTCATATGGCTGAAGCGAGTTTTCAGGAATTTTGTTTATCAAGTTGTGATCTGTTCTGTTCGGATCGTCGTCGGTTACAACGTGTGGCGCTTCTTCGGTGTTGTTTGATGGAATGTATGAAAGCAGGGTCTTGATTTTATCAAAACAATCGTATTCATTTTTTGCGACAAAGTGAGCAACGCCAGACTTTGTTCCGTGTGCCATTGCGCCTCCAAGATCCTCAAACGATACTTCCTCGCCAAGAACAGTCTTTACCACTTCGGGACCTGTCACGTACATTGTTCCTGCCTTTTCCACCATTATGACAAAGTCAGTCATCGCAGGAGAATATACCGCACCGCCAGCAGAAGGCCCAATGCTTGCAGTGATCTGCGGGACAACGCCAGATGCAAGCTCATTGTGATAAAAAATATCTGCAAATCCATCAAGGCTCAATATTCCTTCCTGGATTCTTGCACCGCCAGAGTCAGCAATTCCTATAATCGGACAGCCGGTTCGCACGGCATGGTCCATTAGTTTTGTAATTTTTTTGGCACCCATCTGGGACAGTGTGCCGCCAAGAACAGTAAAATCATACGCAAAGACAAAGACCTGCCTGCCATTGATGGTGCCATATCCAGTGACGACACCGTCGGTAAAGAATTTCTTTTTCTGCATGTCATATTCGTAATAATGGTGAGTTGTTAGCGCATCAATTTCCGTAAAGCTTCCTTCATCCAGCAAAAGATGGATTCTCTCTCGGGCGGTGAGTTTTCCCTTTTCATGCTGAGCCTTTATTTTGTCCTGGCCGCCGCTTGCAAGTGCTGTCTTTTGCTTTTCTAGAAATTTTTCAATCTTGTCAGTGTGCATGCCAGACCCCGCAACAACTGACCGCGCTGAACTCTATATTAATTTTAGATCGTAATGGTATAGAAAATGCCTGATCGCGCTTTGCGAAAATTATTCCCGGATTTTGTCCCTGCCGCCCTTGGCAGTTCTAAAGACATTCATGCCGATGTTGTAATTTTCGTATAGTGTCTCTAGTTTTTTGAGGTCTTCTTCTGCCTGCTTGATTTGGCCAGGGGTTGCCTCTGGGTCCACTCGCAGCCTTTCCAGCTCCTCTGCCTTTTGCTTTACCATATCACCCACACCCATCTCATAGTTTGATGTTCCCTTGAATTCGGGGCTCAGTATGTACTGAGGATTATACGGAGGAATCTGGTACGTGATCTCTTCTTTTTTTGTCTCGATCTGGGTGTCAGTCAATGTATGGTTCTCTTTTGCGCTTAAATTTTAAGATTTAGCAGGGAATAGTTCTTTTTTACGGCATTTTGATAATCCAAAAACGATTCCTTCGAGTCGCCGCACTTTTTGCACACACACAATTCCGATACCATGTTTCGATCGCAGTCGTCCGCAAACTCGCACTTTGCGCATCCTGCAGGGCCTCCGCATATGATGCATTTTAGCTCCTTTACCTCTTTTTCTGCGCATTTTTCGTGCTTGACCCCAAGCCCCTTTGCCCACAGGCCAATCTCGCTTACCTCGATTTTCTGGTTGCACACGATACAAGTTCCAGGGAACTTCATTGGGATTTTGCGCCAGCTCACTTTATCAGCTCAATCTCCTTTTGGATTACCTCGGAATATTCAGGGTTGACTTCGAGTTCCAGCTTTTTGTTTTTGATGCAAAACAAAATGTACGGCAGATAATGCGTCGCAATCGTACTGGTGGAGACATGGAATCGCTGCGCAAGATTTGCACCAAGCGATTTGATTACCTTGCCGTCCCATCTCAGTTTGTTCAAAAGCGGCCACGACAAATTGTATTGCGAGTATTGCACCGGCATGCCCTCGGAATATAATTTCAGCAAAATATTATCCAGATATCGAAGCAGGCGCCATTCCTGCGTTCTCATTATTTTGCCATACAGTACATCTGCCTCAGATATCACATCCAATAGTCGAGCCATGTCCCGGTTTGGAATGTTGCTAGTCACCATACTAGAATAGAACGCGTTGATTTTTTCTCGCGGATCAATTCGCAGAGAATACAAAACGCTTTGAGCCTCTTGGAGTGTTTTTGCCTTGAAAAATGCATTGATGCCTGCTTCCACGTCCAGTGCCTCAAATGATTTTTCAGTCATTACATCAAATCCGCCAAGCTGGGCCTGCGCCATGTTCAATAATGAGCGGATGTCTCCCTTGCAGTCCACAATTATTTTGATTACGGTTCCAGGCGAGAGTTTTGCTCCCTCTTCTTTGAGGACCTTGTTCAGGTACATTCCGAGCAGCCGCGGCGGAACCGGCTTGAAGTAGACGGTCTTTGCGGTTTTTTTGATGTTCTTCATTTTGTCAGAATCATCAGAGTTTGCTGCAAGGATTATTGGAATTGTTGGCTCTTTGAGAATTTTGATCAGTGCTTCGACTCCCCCAAAGTCAGACCTGCCATGAATTCCATCCACTTCGTCGACAAATATCATTGGCTGTCCAAGCAAGCTAGTGCTTCCAAGCAATGGCGATAACAAGTCCTCAATGTTGGACTTGTTGCGAACATCGCTTGCATTCATTCCTATTAGATCATATCCAAATTCCTTGGCAGCTAAATGCGCAAGCGTTGTCTTTCCTATTCCTGGCGGGCCCACAAGCAGAATTGGCTTTGCGCCTACCTTCCATTTTGTAAGCCACTCGACAAAGGCCTTGCGAGATTCCTCGTTTCCAACCATGTCGATGATTTTCTTTGGCCTATGCTTTTCAGACCACATCATGGCTTATCACCGCGGAAGTTTTGCGGAAAATTCCGACCACAGGTTCGCCTTGTCCAGCTGATTATACCAGTATTGGTTGTAGTGCTCTACAGTCAAAAACAAAAACTCCAAAAATTCCGTGTGCGAAAATTCCTTTGGGAGCAACTCCAGTGCAAGTCTTGCATCGGATAGATACAGCTCGCTTTTCTTCATTGTATATTCAAAGCCCTTTTTGACGTCATTTGTCAGCAATGAATAGTATAGTGGCCATGACGGGACCTTGACGAACTTGTTTTTAATCGAGTCCTCGATTTCATTTCCGCATCCAACTCCTTCTGCAGCACGTGCCATTCCCAAATAGAATATCTCGCCCAGCGGATTCTTGGATAGTGCCATGTTGCGTCCGGCAGTTCCCATTACTGCTCGGTATTTCTTGTAGCATTGGTTCATCTGCTCTTCGGTAATTTTTGTCGGCGTGCTTTTGAGTTTGGTGTCAATGTATTGGCCTAGTCTTGCATCGCGAAATCCTTCCTCGAATTCCCGTAATACTTCCTCGCCCCCTTTTGCTATTTTGTCCCGGGCAAGCTTCAAAATATACGGATTCATGAGCTTGTAGTCATCCAGATATTCCAAATCCTCGTCCTTGTCGACTATTCTGTCCATTGGCTCTGAAAGATCAATTGCTATGATATGTCCGTCAACTAGGTCCTGTCGCATTTGCGCAGATTTTGTGTGAGTGTATTCAGCTGCCGCATCATACAGAGCGCAAAACACCGGCAGTGTCATTTTTACAAAATTGGAATTTAAAATGCGCAAAACCCTGTCCTTGAGGATCTCTGGATTTTCAAGCTTGGATTTGATTTCAGGAATCTGCGAATCCTGCAGTATTATTTCTTCAGAGCCCACCTCTTGCGCAAACGCCTTTTGTGTGGATGCCGGAGAGGCATCATTTTTTATCTCACGCAACAAGTCATCTGCAAATCTCTGCGCAAATTTTGGAAATTCGGATTCTGCCTCTTCCTTGTACTGGTTGAACAGCTTGAACCCCTTTGACTTGAACAACCCTTGCTTGATTATCTGCTTGCCGGATTTTGTGGACATTAGTGCCTCTTTGGACACTACAGACTGGTCCTTGCTGCTCATCAGTGATTAGCTTTCCACCTAGTTATTTAGCCTTTCAAGATTTCTTAGATTAAATTACGAAAAATTTTCCCAAGTATTATGCAGCCAATCGAGGTTTTGCGCAACGCATCCAAGCTAGTGTACCAAAATGTAAAAGATCTAGCAGGAACAAAGGCAGCTGCAGAAGACCACGGAGTAGGCAAGGGCGGAGACATTTCTAGAAAAATAGACATTGTCGCAGAAAAGACAGTTCTGAATTATCTAAAAAAAGTAAAGTTTGATTGTACAGTCCTAGGCGAAGAGTGCGGCCGTGTAGAGTTATCAAAAAATCCAAAAGGATTTGTGATAATGGATGCAATTGATGGCTCGGCAAACGCAGTGCGCGGAATTCCATTTTTTTGCTGCTCGCTTGCATTTGCTCCAAAGGACAAGCTCAGCTCCATCACAGACGGAGTAGTAACTGACCTATCCAATGGTGACATGTATTGGGCAACAAAGGGAAAAGGCGCATACCTCAACAAGAAAAAAATCACAGTCCACAAGCAGATCCCAGTCTACAAAATTGTCGGAATCAACGTCTCTGGAGCAAAACCCAAGCTAGTAAAAAAAATCCAGCCAATCTTTGAGAACTCCAATCACTCTAGGCACCTGGGTGCAAACGCACTAGAGCTTGCTCTTTTTGCGCGCGGCCTAATTGATGTGTATATCGACCTTCGAGACAAAATCCGAGTCACAGACATGGCAGCTGGATACATCATATCAAAAGAAGCCGGCGGAACCATACTGGACACAAAACTCAAGCCGCTAGACTCTGATCTCTCCTATGAGACAAGGCTCTCATTTATTGCTGCTGCAAACAAGCAAATTCTATCAGAGATCACAAGACAGCTAAAACTCTAGGCTCAAAGCCAGAGCAGATTTGGAACTAGACTTATAGCATAACTGTATGATAATACTCTCTATGAACAAACCAGTATTTGCGGCTCTTCTTGCGGCAATCTTGGTAAGCTCAGTTGCCGCGCAGGAATCGTTTGCAGAAAACTCAAAGTGCGACGGCGACTGTGAGGCACCGACACTAGGCTCACTAGACGATGGAAGAAAGCTAGTAGAAAAAGGACTGGTAATCAACGGCCAGTCATTTGACATTGCAGGATTTGCACAAACAATTCCAACCCAGATGCTAATTGTAGGCCAGCCAGTAACCGTAAAGATGACAGTATACGAAAATAGCGGAACTTCGGCATTGCGATACGCATCATTTGCAGTTGCCGACTACAAGGGCGAGCGGGACCAAACCCAAAAGGCAAGAATTGCATTTATGCAAAACTTTGATGGAACTCAAAAGCTAGACGTGCTGGATTTTGACAAACTATTATCCAACGTCAAGTACACCGCAACCTCAATTGATTCGTTTACAACAGTAATCGAGTTTACATTCGAGTTTGCACAGCCAGTACAGAAATCCTCAATCATACTTGAAGCCTGGGACGACTCTAGAAGCTCAAGAAAGAGCATCCTGATGGACGCAATCCAAGTGGACGAAAAAAGCATGGAAAAAGTCAAAGAGCAGAAAATGACAGAAAAGAAAGTCGAAAAGAAGACTCCGGCCAAGGTAGAAAAATCCGAGGAAAAGAAGGAAGAAAAGAAAGAGGAAAAGTCAAAGAAAAAGCCCCAAGTGGCCAAAGGCAAGAAAAAGACCAAGCTAAAGCAGCAATACCAATAGAATTTCCTAAATTCTATTTTCTTTAATTTTTATATAATCACCAAAAGAAAATTCCACATGGACGAGTCAGAAAAGCGGCTAAAGCAAGAAGACTGCAGCGAAGACAGTCTAGGTCCAGGAATTCTCACATTAACAAACAAGCGAGTTGCCTTTGACAAGACTCGCGGAAGAATTGCCGATTTTACCAAGCGCATAGAGGAGACAATCATGGATATCCCCCTAGGCGATATTCAAAAGGTCTGGAAGGAAGGCCTATTCATAAAAAAGATCTGCATTACTGGCAAGACAGCAGACGGAGAAAAAACCTTCAAGTTCGGCGTCTTTAGCACGGGCGGCTGGGAAAAAGACATCAAAAAGGCAATCGAGCAGGCAAAGTCTCAGTAATCAATTTGCACTGTGTCTAGTCTCCAGGATTGTCTGACAAATGTGTCCTGAATTTTTGCGCCCTTTTTTGCAGTCGCCTCTAATAATCCAGTCCAGGCAATTTGTGAGCCGCAATCGCCGGAATACTGCAGGGGTGAGACAAAGAACTTTGCCTTTTGTCTTGCACAGATTTGCCGAAATATTTGCGAGAGCCTCTTGTTTGCCGCAACACCGCCAACTACTAGCAATTCCTTTTTTTCTGTAAACGACAGTGCTCTCTCTGCAGCCTCGCCAATCATTGCAAACGCCGTCTCCTGCAGGGAATAGCACGCGTCTTGCTTGTTTTTTGAGATTCTTTTTGCCGCAGACATTAGTCCAGAAAACGACACGTCGTTTCCTTTTACAACATATGGCAGTTCAACATAGTTATCAGATTCTTGCGCAAGCTCTTCAATTTTTTTTCCGCATGGTGATGCAAATCCAAGCGATCGCCCAAACTGATCAAGCAGCTGTCCTAGTGTTATGTCAAGTGTCTCTCCAAATATTCTCCATTTTTTGTGCTTGAATGCCGCAAGCATTGTGTGTCCTCCTGACACTAGCAACACCAGAGGATCCTTTGCACCCGTGAGCATTTTGCCCAGCTCAATGTGCCCTATTGCGTGATTGACAGGATAGATGGGAATTTTGTGATACGACGATATTGTCCTAGCTATTACGCCAGACACTCGCAGGCACGGTCCAAGGCCAGGCCCAGCTGAATATGAGATAATGTCAATGTCTTTTATGGACAAATTTGCCTGTTGCATGCATTCTGATAAAACGCCGGCACTGTGCTCAATGTGGTGCCGCGAGGCTTCGCGCGGATGGATTCCCTGCCCGTCTGGGGGCCGATAGATTTTGCGAACATCAGAAAGAATTTTTCCCTTGCCGTTTTTCTTTTCCACTATAGCGCATGAAAATGTGTGTGCGGTGCTTTCTATTCCCAAACAAAGCATTCTATCCACGACTCATGCTAGATATTATTTTGATTACATCCCCGTCCTTGAGGATGTGATCACCGCTGATTCGCTGCTTTGTCTTTGCGTCAATTGCGTGCAAAAATCCCTTTGCCAGATCTGCATGAATGGTGCCTGCCAGCTCTTTTGCAGTAGAACCGACAGGCAGTAGTCTTGCATCAGGCAGTATGACGCCGTCCTTGTTTGAGAGCTTGGTCTCGTCTTCTACTGGGTATACGGTGATGAACTTGAGAACATCAAACACAGCATAATTGATTGCCGATTGAACGCCGGTTGTCTGGATTTTTGCCATCACGGATTTTACCAGATCCAGTGCCTGCTTTTGCTGCGGATTTATCGTGGATTCGTTTGATATTGTAAATGACGAGTCCCCCGGCACATATTTTATCAGATTTGCCTTGCTTGCTTTTCTGAGCAACAGTTCAGATTCAGCGCTGCACGTTACCACGTGGTTTTCCTTTTTGATTTTCTCAATTATGGATAAATCCTTGCACAAATCCGCCTTGTTTGCCGCAATTAGTACGGGTTTTGTTTTTTTGCGCAATCTAGTCACAAATTGCAAAATGTCGTCTTCACTCCACTCTGTTGGTTTTTTTGCAGCAAGCCCAGTCTCCTTTAGCATGTCAGATACTTGATAGTCCTTGATTCCCAGGCCAGAAAACCTTCTAGTTATTCCCTCCACCAGCGTTGCTGTTTTTTGCAGAATTTCTTTTAGTAATTTTTGCCATTCCCGCATCAAGATTTGCTTAAACCACTGGTTGAACTCGTTTTCAACAAATTCCACGTCTTCTAGAGGATTGTGCGTTCCCGCAGGAACTGGCTGGCCCTGGATGTCTGTTGTGCCAGCAATATCCACAACATGAATCAGAACGTCTGCCTGTCGCGCATCATCTAGGAATCTGTTGCCTAGACCCTTGCCCTCATGTGCTCCAGGAACCAATCCTGCAACATCAATGATTTTGACAGGAACCAGTCGCACACCATCCAGGCACATTGGGTTTTGGTGTGCAATGCCAAAATGCTTGCATGCACATTTTGTCTTGACATATGTCACGCCAACGTTTGGCTCTATTGTAGTAAACGGATAATTCCCAATTGGCACTGCGGTTTCAGTTGCTGCAGAAAAGAATGTGGATTTTCCCACATTTGCCTTGCCTAAAAGACCAATAAACATCAAAGACAAAAAAATCACCACTTCTTATTAGGATTGCAGAAATTGTTTAATGTGGAGCAAAACTAGCCCCTACATGTTAGTAATTACTGGCAACCCAGGTGTAGGCAAACACACAGTCACAGAAAAACTAGCGCAAAAACTAGACCTGCCAGTACTGGACCTAAACCAAGTCGCAATACAAAACAAAATCTACGAAAAATCTGGCTCTACACTAGACGTTGACGTAAAAAAGCTGGCAAGGCTGGTAAAAAAGATGGCAAAAAAGAACAGCGTCGTAGCGGGACACCTAGCGCCATATGTTTTGGACAAAACACAGGTAAGCACTGCAATAATTCTGCGAAAAAACCCATACAAGCTAATCCCAGTTTACAAAAAAAGAAAATACACTCAAAAGAAAATCATCGAAAACGTAGGAAGTGAAATCCTAGGCATAATAGAATACGATTCAATTGCAAACTTTGGCATCAAAAAAACATTTCAAATCAATGCTACCAATTTATCCCCAAGCCAAATCATATCAAAGATAGGCTTGATCACACGGCGCAAATCCAAAGGAGACAAGGTAGACTGGCTGGATGTAGTCGCACGCAAAGGAGACCTGGCCAAGTTTTTCCCAAACAAAAAGTGATCCCATGTTTGAAATTCTAAAGACAGACCTTGCAGCAAGAATAGCTATACTGCGGACAAACCACGGCAAAGTAGAAACCCCTGCATTTGTCCCGGTGATTCACCCAGTAAAGCAAAGCATTCCGCCATCGAAGCTAAGACAGATGGGTTTTGATCTTGTTATTACAAATGCATACATCACAATGAAGCGCTGGGGTGATGAAGCTGCAAGACGTGGCATCCATGATATAATAAAATTCGACGGCAGCATCATGACGGACTCTGGTGGATACCAAGTACTCGAGTACGGCCAAGTAGACGTCACGCCAGAAAATATGGCAGACTATGAGCAAAAAATAATGACAGATATTGCAATACCTCTGGACAAGCCCACAGGATACGGCCTGCCAAAGAAAAAGGCAAAGGACTATGTCGACCATACATTAGCAGTAACAGAGAAAACAATCAAGGACAAAAAAGAAAACGGCCAGATCTGGATTGGCCCAATCCAGGGAGCAGAACATCTGGACTTGGTTCGAAGATCAACTAGCACCTTACTATCACAGGGATACCAGATGCTTGCTTTTGGCAGTCCAGTTGAGGTAATGGAGTCATACGAGTATGGCCTCTTGGCAAAAATAATTCTTGAAGCAAAAAAGCTAATTCCGGATTCAATACCGCTTCACTTGTTTGGCGCAGGCCATCCACTTACAATACCTATTGCAATTGCCTTGGGCTATGACACGTTTGACTCGGCATCCTACATGCTTTATGCCAAGCACGACAGGTACATCTCAGACGACAGAACAAACCACCTCACCGAAATGCAGTATTTTGCATGCAACTGCGAGGTCTGCACAAAATATACCCCAAAGTCACTCTCAGAACTACCAGCAGACGAGAGAATCCCCCAGATTGCCCTGCACAACCTATATGCTATCAAGTCCGAGGTGGACAGGACCAAGGAGGCAATCCACGAAGGCAGGCTCTGGGAATATGTCGTCAAAAAGATAAAGGCTCACCCAAAACTCTACGAAACACTGGATGTCTTTACTGCAAATTCCGAGTTTTTGGCAAAAACCACACCAAAATTCAAGGACAGGGCATTATTCCTGTATACTCCAGAAGACCAGTTCAGGCCAGAGATTCTATCATATCACAAAACAGTCCGGGCTTTTAAGACCGACAAAAAGGAACTCGTAATTCTAAGAGACACGACAGACAAGCCATTCTATCTTTCAGGAGATTACTCCAAAATCAAGAAAAAATACAAGGATGAGAAGGTCCAGTTTTGCCAGTTCAACCCATATCTGGGGCTAATACCACTGGAAATCTCTGACCTGTATCCGGCAGCGCACTATGTAATGGCAAATACCAACGCAAAGCCAGAAGAGTTTACAGAATTCTCAAAGACCTGGAAGATTTTTTTACAGAACAACAAGTTTGAGAAGATACATCTAGAGAAGAACGACTTCCTAAAATCCCAAAAAATACCAAAATCAGTCAAAACTAGACAAATAAAAAAGTAAAAAGAAAGAAAGCGGTCTAAAGACCTGCGTCTTCTGCCCAGCCTTTTACGAAAACTCCGTTCTTGTGTAGAGGAACTGGTTGTCCAGCTGTGTAGTTCATTGGTCTCATCCAGAAGATTGCCTTTGTTGGGCAAACGCCGATGCATGCTCCGTCGGAGATGCATCTTTCTGGGTAAAAGACAAATGCCTTACCTCTTTTCCAGCCTTCGACTGGTTTTACTCGGAGTACGTCTGGGCCAAGAGATGTACAGATTTCTACGCATAGTGCGCAGCCAATACATCTTTGTTCGTCAACGTCTGGAAGTATTGCTATTGGCATTTATTTCACTTGATGTAATTTGTCTCTGCTAACTATTTAAACCATGATTGAAATATTCAACAGCGTTATTTTTTGATCGGCGTGCGCGATCAAATAAACAAAAAATTTTCAAAATATAAAAAAGGTATACAGATGGTTTTTACTTTCGCATTGCGTCGATTTGGCCGCTTGTTACCCAATCTAGCAATTCAGCTGCGCTTGGATTCAAGTCAGCTCTTTTGTCCATCAGATTTTTTACCCAAACCCAATTAATTTGGTTTAACAGTGGTTTGTTTCCTTCATCGCCTGCGCGAACTTTGTTGCGTAGGTCTGCAGGAATTGAACTCCACCATTGGTCAAAAGTTCTACCCATGAAAGAGGATCTTAGGTTTGACTAATTAAAGCTTTTGAAGATTACATTATTAGCGCAACGATCGGTCGATCTTGTGACAACCTTTTAACGTAGACCAAAAACCATCCCAATCTCTTGAAAGTAAAAGTTTTGGGGGCAGGCCTAGAGGTAGGAAGGTCCGGCTTTTTGGTAAATTGCGAAGGCGCCAATTACCTATTGGACTATGGAGTAAATTTAGGAAAGAATCTTCAGGCCCCAATGCACGTAATGCCAAAGGAGGTCGACTCCATCATAGTAACACATGCACACTTGGACCATTCCGGCTATGTGCCACTGATGTATGTCAGCGGTACCTGTCCCGTGTATGCGACTCCGCCAACATTTGATCTCAGCAGAATCCTAATCGAAGACATGCTACGACTGGAAAAGGAAGCCCATCCCTTTGGCTTGCCCGAAGTCCACAAGATGTATTCCCATGCAAAGCGAATTGGCTTTGGCGAAAAAATCACCCACGGCAAGTCATCATTTGAGCTTCGAGATTCCGGCCATGTCGTGGGCGGCGGAACAGTCCTAGTCGAATCCGAAGGAAAGAAACTCTTCTACACTGGAGACATCAACGTAAACGGCTCTAGAATGTTGCGCGAAGCAGACCTAGATATCGGCGAAATTGACATGCTAATCACAGAGAGCACCTATTCTCAGACAGAACAGATGCCAAGAAAGGAATCCGAGGAAAAGTTCATCGAGTTTGCAAATGAAATTTTAGACCAAAAGGGAACCCTGTTTGTTCCAGCATTTTCCGTAGAGCGCTCCCAGGAAATTGCCTGCATTCTAAAAAATGCCAAGTTCAAGCACAAAATAATCATGGACGGAATGGCATTAAGTGTCAACGAAGTATTATTGCGATATCCAGAATATCTCCGAGACTATGAGGTCTTTGTAGATGCAATAGAAAACACAGTCTGGGTGAGGACCCATTCAGAGCGAAAGCGCGAGCTTGCAGAGCCATGTGTTGTGATATCTCCTGCAGGAATGCTAGTTGGCGGAAACGCCGTCTTTTATCTGCAAGAACTCGCATTAGATAAGAAAAATGGAATTGCGCTGGTATCATACCAAGGTGAGGGCACGCCAGGCAGAAGGCTGCTAGATTCAGGCAAGATTTCAGTTCATGGTAGAGAGCGAAAGGCAGAAGCGCAGGTAAGGCAATTCGAGTTTTCAGGCCACTCTGATAGAAACGCACTCTTTGATCTAATCAAGAAGATCAAGGGAAACCCCAAGGTCCTGACTGTCCACGGGGATGGAAACGCATGCACAAAGTTTGCACAGGAAATCAACGAGCGCTTTGGCTTTGATGCACATGCCCCGAAAATGGGCGATGTCATATCGATATAATGCAAATCAACCTAGATCATACCATCAATAGCGGCCAAGTGTTTTTGTGGGAAAAATTTGGGACCAAGTGGTACGGAATAAACGGCCCTGATGTTTTATCGGTAGACGAGAGCAATCCAGGCATAGCATCATCATATCAAAAACAAGATTACGATTTATTCAGAGAAAAAGACAATTTTGAGAAAATCATAAAATCAATATCCCAAGACAAAATAATAAAAAAGGCAGCAAAAGAATTTGCAGGCCTCCGGCTAATGAGGCAGGACCCGTTCCAGTGCTATATCTCATTTATTGTATCATCTAATTCTAGCATACAAAACATCAGGCGAACTTTGCAAAACATTACAATAAAGTTTGGCAAAAAAATCAAATTCGACAATAAAGAATTTCACACATTCCCAGAACCAAAGACACTGGCACATGCAACAAAGCAAGAGTTGCTATCCTGCGGCCTGGGATACAGAGCGCCATTTGTGAAAGAGGCGTCAAGCCTAGTTAGCAATGGCCAAATTGACTTTGATCATCTAAAAAAGGTAGACTATCACGCCGCAAAAGAATCCCTACTGCAGGTGTTTGGCATTGGGCACAAAGTAGCTGACTGTATTTTGCTTTTTTCACTGGAAAAGCTGGAATCATTTCCGCTGGACCGCTGGATAATTCGCAGCCTGCAGGAATACTATCCAGACAGATTTTCCTTTGAGGGAAAAACACTGACACAAAACAAATACCAAATTCTACACCAGCAAATCACACAGTATTTTGGGCCATATGCAGGGTACTGCCAGCAATTTCTCTTCAAGCTGATCAGAGAGTCAAATCAGAAAAAATGGTTGTAAAAACCCTTAAAATGCCAGCTCCTTTTGAGGTGTTTGGGCCGGTAGCTCAGCATGGATAGAGTGCTGGACTTCTAATCCAGTGGTCAAGGGATCGAAGCCCTTCTGGCCCGCCACCTAAAAAATTATTTAACATCAAACCATGCGGCATACAATGAAAGACATCGAGATAATCCTACAAGACAAAAACATCAAGCCAAATTCAGACATCATAGGTACTATTCTAGTGAATTATTCCGGCAAATACGACAGCATTGTCCTTAACACCCAGATTCTTGGATCTAATGAGCTGATGTTATTTACGTCACATAATGGCAAAAAAATATCCCAGCGCAGCTCGAGGCTTTTCATCAGCCGGGAATCCATGCCAAACAACAAGGCGGACTTTACTGCTCAGATTACCTTTGAGCCTGCACAAAAGCACGAAGTCAAGTTTCGCGCATCAATAATAGAGCAACACAAGGAAATTGAAAGTGATGTTGTTTTTGCCAGTTTTTCCTAGAATCTCTGCTTTGTTACCACTACTTTGCCCTTCATCCATGGGTGAGGAGAGCAGTGATAGTCAATTTCGGCAGCTTCTGTAAAGAGGAACTCGTAATGTTCGCCAGCCTTGACTACTCCCGGTGAGCCAAATTCCCCGCTGTACGAGTCTTCGGTTGCCTTGTCAGGAGTAACAGTATGAGGAGTTCCATCGTCGTTTATCCAAATTACGCGGTTGTCTACGCCTAGCTGTACGTTGATTAGTTTTGGAACAAAGTTGTCCTTTTGCTCAGGACTGTCAGAGCCTTTGATCATTTTGACCTCGATTTTGTCTGGAGGATTTAGAATTTCTTCAGATACCTTTGGTTTTGCCAGTGATTCCGGCAGATAATACATTTGATAGTAACCGATTCCAATTGAAACCCCAACGATCATTGCTATAATGCCAATTCCATATGCATGGCTAGATGTTGGTTTGCTGCTCAACGACTCTGCTGGTCGCTAAAAGTCTTATAAGTTTAGTGCTGGCCTTCCGATTTTTCTTTTGGAAGTTCCTTTGTTTCCGGGATTGGTGCTTGTTCTAGCTGCGGCTCTTGTACTGGCGGCGGTGGTGGGGGCCTCTTTGCCTCAGACATGCCATACCTGTACACATGGAACATTCCTGCAAATACAATCAGTATTAGGCCCGTAAAGAACAGCGATAAATTGTTGAGGCCGGTGATTGCCGCATTATATGCAGCTATGTTGAGATAGACTTGGAACACCAGCAACCCGATTATGACCCAGTTGATCCATTTCTGGGACAAGTTGATCTCGGCTACTTTTTTTGGCCCCTTGTCCTTGTTGAGTTTTGCCTTGCGCTCTGCTTCCTGTGCCATCTTTATCATCATGTAGCTAAAGCCAAACCCTAGCGGCACTAGTAAAATCATAACCAGATAGAAGAATATTGGGTCAATTACCAGTCTTTGGACTAGTGGCACTGTGGTATCAGCAGGAATGTAGAACCCCCAGTATGTAGTGACCATGATTTGCGCAATTCCAGTGATTCCAAAGGCAGTAACCATTGGCCTGTCCTTCCAAGAGAATTTCTTGTACCTATCCAGGAATGGCACCAGCAATAATGCGCCTATGAACAGGCCCGGCCAAAGCACGCCAGTTACGAACTTGTCGTATTGCGTCCTCAAAAATGCATACAGTCCTGTCAGGTACCATTCTGGAACAGTAATTCCAGGCGGTACCGTAGGCTCGAACTTGAATCCCATGTCAATTGGGAACACACCTCCCGTGATCAGAATAGCGCCAGAGATTGCCATGACCATTGGCACATCAAAGACCAAGAATCTTGGGAAATGAACTGCCATTAGTCCAAGCATCACAAGCGGCAGGATAAACACATGTTGCGCATAGAACCTAAGCACAAAGTCCGAAAATCCATTGCCAAACATGGCGTCACGCACAGTGGACCCAATTATCGGTATAGAGTTGGTAAGCGACGCTGCAATACTGATTGCAAGTTCCGCTCTTTCACTAAATATGATGTCGTATCCAGTGAATGCCTCAAGTATGGTTACTGTTCCCAGTATGACACCAGTTACCCAGAGGATCTCGTTTCTAATTTTGTATCTTCCACTAAAATACTGATAGTACATGTGCAGAATTGCTAAAAGAACCATTGCGTTAGAGCCGTGATAGTGAATGTTCCTAATGTGGAATCCAAACGGCACGACATTGTTGATTTTCTCCACACTGTCCCATGCTCTATCCAGCACAGGCATGTAATAGAACATTAGCAGTGCGCCAGAAATACCAAGTATTACAAACACGATAAATGTCAGCATTCCTAAAAATCCAAATGGACTGACAAATCTAGATGGGAATGAGAATTTTACTCCAGTAAAGACGGTTCTTTCTAGTCCATCCCAGATCCAGTACAAAAAGGCAACAGTGCCTGTGCGCCTACTCAACGAAACGGCCATATCCTACTACTCCATTTTTGTCTGGTGAAAATTTGGCGGGCATTATCCACAGATCACCTTTTGTGTCTGCTTCCAAGTCCAGCTTTGCCAAAGTGTTAGACGGTGCCGCCTGCAAGGCTGCAGGTCCTGCAAACGCAGTTCCAGTGATTGGGTTGTACATGCTTCCATGGCATGGGCATTCTCCTCTTTTTCTGCCTTCTTGCGGCCAATACTTCCAAAGGCACCACAAATGCAAGCACACCATGCTATAAGCCCTAAACGAGCTGGCATCGTTTTTGCTACCGCCCAGCTCTTCGGGCAATCGAATAAACTGCCATTTTCTAAATGCCTCCTCATCCAATACACGGTCTCCTGTCTTTGGATATGTGATGACTTCGGCGTGATTGGTTGGAAAAGTGTTAACGTTTGCTTGGCCGCCGTCCGGCAGAATTACCGGCACTTTTTCGAGTTTTGCGCTGTCCGGGTTTGGCATGAATTTGCCCCATGGGACAAACGGTGCAAAGGTAAGTGCTGTTCCTGCGGCACCCATTAGCTTGAGAAAATCTCGTCGCGATAGCGTAGATGGCTTGATACTATCCCCTTGCGACATTCAAAGCTGCTTTTCGAAACTTTTCTTATAAACCTTGTTTCATCGTTTTGATGATTTTTGCGACTTGGTTGTCAAAACTATAAAGATGGAAATTCCGATCGCAATCATTCCAGATATAATCAGCAAGACAAGATTGAAATCAAGTTTTGTATCGTTTTTGGCTAGAGCCGGAGTTATGACATTAGATTTTTCAAATGTGATGGTTTTTTCTGCCTTGTTGCCAGCCCTGTCCATACTCTGAATTATAATGTCATATTTGTCATCATCCAGATTGCTAGCATCAAAGTCAATTGAGGTCTGATTTTCTATTATGGTGCCATCTGGCAACAATACTGAAATGATATCCGGATTTGCATCCTCTACAGCAAAATCAACACTCATCACATCAGATATTCTCTCCTGATTTGAGACCAGTATCTGTGGTGCAGTCCTGTCCACAACAAACGAATAGAATTGTACTGACGTGTTGCCGGCATCATCGGTTGCCTCTATTTTGACGGTGTGTGGGCCTTCTGATATGTCAGATATTGTATTGGTTTCCATACCATCAAGGTGATACTTGACTGAAACCTCGCCATCATCAGTTATTGTTGGAATTGGAATTACATTGGTGTACTGATCAACTGGGAAATCAATTACTGGTGGTGAGTCATCTGCAGATATGGAAGAAAATTTGCCAATTACCGTAAACGGCTCTGTAGTAGATTTTCCTCCAAACAAAGTGGAATGCAGTAATAAGGTGTATGTTCCTGTCTGGTTTATTGGCGCATACAATAACGTGGATGTTGCGTCTTTGTTTTTGACTGGATAAAATCCTCCGCCCTCACTAAATGGAGTGGTGCCAAGCCAGTCAGATGTCGGCCAGTCAAGTAATTGCCCAAACACGCCGGCAGGAACATTGCTTTGTATGATTCGGCCTTGCGGATCAATTACAAATGCAGAAAAATTTGTGTCGCCGTCTTGCCAAGATATGTCAATTGATGCGGTGTTGATTGTAGAATCCGATATGTCAAAATAATATTGGCGCCAGTCTCCTGCATTGTACCTGTTTGTCATGTCAAATGCCCCCTTGACGTAGCCGTTTCCATACAATATGTCTGGGTTTTTTTGGCCAGAGATCACCGTCAGCTTTTCCTTTTGTATTTGTGATGTTATCGCAAACGACACCGGCGCATTCACTGTGTGATTATTGCCAATGAATCTTAGAAATCCCTGATACAGTCCAGGCTTGGCATTCTCTGGAATAGTAATTGTTGCAGAGACTTGGGCTGTGCCGTGCGGCGGTACCTGTATTATTCCATTGTCAATCCAGATATCGCTCCAGTCTTGCTTTTTGTAATAGCTGGCAGATAATTCATAGTTCATCTCTGTGGAATTTTTCTTGATCTCACCTAGCCAGTACGAGTATCTTGTGGGCACAGGATACACGCCGACCAGTGGCACATTTTCGAATTTAGTGCTTGGATCAGATACGCGCAGCTCTTGGACTGTTCCCCACGAACCTCCCCTATTCACTAGAGACAGCTCGCTGCTTGAGGCCAGATCGTCCTTGTTTTTGTCATTCCAGTCATAGAGATATAGTGAGGCAATCTTCATGTCCGATGCGTAGAGCTTTTCTGTCTTGTTCATAAAGTCAGAGAATGCAAAGTTCAGATTCATCACCATTAGTTCTGCATCTTTTGGTATTACGGTTCGATTCTCATAATACGATGACAGTGATTTCTGCTCTGAGACATCTTTTAGCTTGATATAATCTGGCCTGAACACGCCTGTTTTGTTATACAGTATGTCTTTGAGTCGGATTTTTGTGGTAGAGTTTATCTCGGATTTTTCAATCAGTGCTAGCTTTTGAGGAATTACCTGTATTGTTATGGTCTGGTTGCCTGGGTTTTCTATTGTGAATGTGGTTGTGCTTTTGTCACCCGGCCCCAGTCTTCCTCCAAACCAGCTTGTCTGCGGGTGTGCCTTTTCAGATAATTTGAACAAATCAAATCCAGGAAGGGTCTGGTTTAGCCGTAACATTGGAGGTTCTAGGACTTGTTTTATGGTGTAATATGTCGAATTGTTATACACTGCAAATATTCCATTTTCTCCATTGATGAGCTGAGCTGCTCGATACGAGTTTACAAAGCCAGAGCCCTGCGTGAACGGATCGTTGTGTATGTCAGTGGCAGTAGACATTAGAATGTTTTTTATCATAAACGGATCATAGTCTTGGTTTTTTTCTTGCAGGCCTTCCATTAGGATTGCCGCAGAGCCTGCAACTAGAGGTGCTGCCATGCTAGTTCCTCCAAACATGGAAAACGATTCCGCCTTAGAGTCCTTTTTTGCCTTGAGTACGTTGCTTGGCACAAATCCGTATGCCCCAGTGTTTAGCAAATCGGGTTTCGGATCACCAATTATGCTTGGGCCCCTGCTTGAAAAGTCAACCATGTGGTTTGCATGATATGTGGTGTTGCCAAATCTTGGCTGGCCCTTGAATGCGCCATACCCAACATAGACATTGTTTGTAGTAGCCCCAACTGTGATTCCAAACGGTGCGGCATTTGGCAATCCCATGGTGCCATAGCCAGGTCCTGCATTTCCTGCACTAGAAATTATTGTCACGCCGGGATATTTCGGATCAATTGACTGCGGTGTAGACAAAACATTTACTATCAGAGATAAGACATCGATTCCTGGCGTTGTCTTTAGCGATGGAAAATTGGAAATGCCCCAACTGTTCGAGATTATATCGGCTCGTGGCTTGCCAGAGAACTTCCACGTGTTGTTTGTACTATCAAATCCAGAGACCCACAGCCATCCATATACAGTGTCGCCAAACCAGAGTGCCTTTACTGGTATGATTTTTGCATTTGGAGCAACACCTGTTAGCTTGTATTTTTTTGTGTTGTTGTAAATATCGTATTGTTCTTTTCCCTTTGATACGATTGATGCTGCAGCTCCTGTTCCATGGCCGACAAAGTCAGTCATTACGCCAAAAAAATTACCATTTGGATCCAGTGGCGGCAGTAGCGTTCCATTTGTCGCCTTGAGGAACTTATCTACGAAGGACTTGTTTTGCGACATTACACCATAGATGTCGACTATTTGCGCACCCACAGTACCCGCACTGAAATCCAGCTTGCCGTCCTTGTTGGAATCATACACCAAAAATTCATTACCGGAACCAAGTCGGATCGGTGTTTCATCTGTAAAGTCAAAGTCATAAGTAGGCTTTTGTCCCTTTTTTAGATCAAACTTGGTATAGTCTTGCCATGATGTGCTAAGGTCTGGTATAATAGTATCATATTTGCCAGGAATTTGAGAGTCCACTACCAATACAGGCACGGCCTGAACGCTTGTAAATGGGCCCTGCATTGCCCCTTGATACATCATTCCAAAATGGTAAACGCCGCTTGCAGATTTGATAAAATCGTGCTTGCTTTTGCCTATTTTGTAATCATCTAATATGGTGCCGTTGAATTTTGGCGCCGGGCCGCTTGCCGGAAAAAACGAATTGTATATCGATATGGGGGTTCCCTTGCCCTTTTGCTTTAGGTTCAAAAAGGCGCCGTTTTTTGTCAGGTATACTGTAGATGTTGCGTTTTTGTCAAGGGATTTGTTTATTTTCTCAATTATTGGTTTTGTGGTGTTTTGTAGAACGCCATACTTGTCAATGTTTGCAATAAAAGTAGCATTTGTAAGTACTAGTCCCTGCCCGTCGGCATCAAGCATTATTGGATAATTGTTCTGGTCCCTTGCCAGAGAATCCTTGAGATCGGGATTTGAAAAGTCTACACCAGTGTCAACTATGGCGATTTTGATTCCATTTCCAGTGTAATTGTATTTTATTTGCGCAAGCTCTGCCCCGCTGGATTCTCGGATCTGGTCCATTTCAGAAAACATGCCCCTATTATGAAATTCCAGCGGAAAATCCCGGATAATGTGATATCCTTTTGCACTCAAAATAGGAATCGATTGCTCAGAAAGTATGGCAATTGAAAAAAACCCATTGCCAGTGCTAACACTGGAAATTGTGTCAATGTCATCAAGTGATCCGTGCCCAAATACCAGATAGCGCTGCAACTTGTGGTTTTGCAATGTTTCTTGCGGTACAACGACCAGATCAGTAAACGAATTTGCATTTAATTTTGGCTCAGGTGGATTGTCAAATTTATCATATGCGAAAGAACTTGAAAAAACCGAAGACAGTAACAAAACACAGAGAGTCACTGAGAGGATTTTTGTGCCAAAAAACATAGTACAGTTATCTTCTTCTTGCAAGAATGACAATTTGCAGTGCCACAATTATTGCAATTGATGCAACTATAGGAAACAACAAAGAGTTTAGCTGTTGCGATGCATTTTCCATGTTTTTAACAGAGTTTGATATAGAAGTGACACTCTCATCGATGTTTTTGCTGGCAGAATCAAGCGAAGAGCCAAACCCTTCTATTTCCGATTTTAGATTGTCCAGCTCTGATGACGTATCCTTTAGTACAGAGTTTAGCTCGATGATTTGCGTTGATATTCCTCCCAAGTCTTGCTTTAGGACTACCGTAGCTGCAGAACCGTGTGATATTGTCCCCTGTGAGAAGGCCACCACGTGAAATACGTGTGTTCCTTCCTGTGTTGGGGTAAATTCAGCATAATACAATCCAGGATGTAGAGTTTGAAATGATGTAGACAGATTAACTGCCTGTCCATCTGGCAAATGAACGTGTGTTGTGCCAAGCAGCTTGTCTGGATCTCCTCCAACCAACAAGCCATCACTTGTTACCTGAGCGAATATTCGGAAAGGTTGGCCTATTGCAGCAGTCTCTGGAGTAAAGACAAGTGTGGTTATATCTCGAGAGACGGGTATTTTTTCTATTTCTGTTGTTGGGGAGAACTTGATTTCTATTATTTTGGAAAGACCACCTTGCTGAGTGCTGATTGCTTCTATGGTGTATGTTCCGTATGGGAGTGTGGTTGACGCCTCTGGCCAGACAAACAGTTCTGTCTGGAATTGACCGTCATCATCAGTAGTAATCTGGGTAAACGTTATGACATTCTCAGCTGGATCAGTGAATCGAAGGACAATGTCTTCTTGTTGGAGGGCTTTGCCATACACAAAAAGCGGCTTTCCCGGAGAATAGATTTGGCTGTCGGTAAAAAAATCCAGTTGTGCAGCAAATACTTGTGAAACACCAAAAGAAAACACAATACAAAATACCAGCAATAATTTCATCTGCTCAATATGAAAGATATCTGATAGATATTACTTGTGATAGCATCCGCTAGGTTTTGTTCTAGTAAAAAAAAGAAAAAAGGGATAGTATTATTTTCGTCTTAGCTGACAGTTATGTCTACAGATACTGGTGGGCTCAACGCTGTTGGGTTGTCAACACTCTCCCAGACAAACACTGTTGCAGTGTATGTTCCAGGTGCTGTTGCAATCCAAGACAATGCTGGGCTGAATGATTGACCTGCAGATAGTGAACCTGTAATCCATGCTAGTGAGACTGTAACGCCGTTTTCATCCTGGATCTGTACCAAGTATGCAAATGGTTGCTCTCTGTCCTGGCCGTTTGTCAAATCGGCTGTGATTTGTACCTGTTGGTCTACGGATACCTCATCTAAGGTATTGCCGAAGGCGTCAACAACTCTTGCGTTAGAAGCTGGTGCTCTCTCAAGAGGTGGTACTACAGTACCGATGAATGCCGTGCCAGTAATGTCGAGTTCATCTGCAGTTGTGTATGGATCTGGTAGTGTATTGTCTTGGTATTCTGCTGTGACAGTGTCACCTTCTGCGACTCTGAGTCTGTGACCGGATGAATCGTCGGTAGTTGTGAAGAACACAGTACCTTCGAAGATTCCAGTTGCCTCATTAGTCTCAGTTACAGTCAAGTCAATACCGCCTGCGTCTGAATCAGACCAGACGTTTGCGTTAAAGTTGTCTACTGCTTCTGGGTTTAAGTTCATATCAGGATCAATGACTCTTACTACACCGGTTCCACTAGCTGGGTAGCTAGCTTCTAACCATGCGACTTCACCAATGTTCCATCTGATCAATGCTGATCCTACAACAGTTTCATCCTCTGAGAATTCATAGGATACTGTTAGACCATCATCGTCATCAGCACTTAGGAATCCGCTCGTTGGACCGGATCCTGAAGTTGTTGCAGTTGGTGTACCGCCTGATTGTTGAGCACCGTTAGCATCGTGGTTGAATCCTGTGAGGATTACTTCACCAGTGAAGATGCCAGTGTCAGTGCCTGTCTCAACAAGCTTGTACTTGTTAAGTGCGTTACCTCTTGTAGCTACCTTCAATGGGTCGGAGTTTTGTTCACCGATTTCATCGATTAGGTTGCTATCGAAGTTTTGATCAGGGGCGACTACGGTAATGTATACCTTGTCAGTCCATGTGTAGACCTTTTGGTCTAGTTCAACTGTTGCACCAAAGTTTGATGTGAATACTGTCAAGTTGATGTCTTCATCTTCTTGACCAACATAATCAGCACCAGATGGACCCCAGTCGGTGTATTCTAGTACAATTTCCTCGCCTCTTTCCAGTTTATCGTTGCTTAGAGTCTCTGGAATTTCGACAACTACCTGGAATATACCAGTGCTGTCACCAGTTTCTCTTAGGTCAGATGGTTCTGGATCGAATGCGGCTTGGTTTGTAGAGCCACCTTTATCACCCATGGTGGTGGTAGCTGCATCTGAATCCCATTCAATGAGATCCAGATCATAGGTTTCTGCCAAGTCATTATCAAGGTCAAGATCTGGCTCGATTAGAGTCAGGATCATGTCTGAGCCTATGATATAGACTGATTTGTCAGATTGTAATGCACCGTTTCTTAGGTCAAATGTTGCTGAGTCTGTTACTGTATTCTGATCACCAGATGCATCAGCTGGGTCTGTGTATTCTACTGTGATGATATCACCTTGTAGGATACAGTAGTTGCCAGATGAAGCAGCAGTGTCAAATCTTGTTGTAACAGTGCCTTTGCTGCCAGGTGTTAATAATGAGTCAAATCCGCTTGTTGCAGTTGCTGGACATGTTGTTGATGCTGGACCATCAGTGTATAGCACATCCAAGTCAAACTCAAAGATACCGCTTGAAGGCGATGTCTCTGTGATTGGACCTAGTTGTCTGACTGATGATACACCGTTGCCAGTGTTGTCTGCGCCGACATCCATTACACCATTCTTCACAATAGAACCACCTGCATAACCTAGGATCACATGGTTCTGTCCTCTAGAGACAGTAACCTTGACTGGTCCTTTGTTAGTACCGGTAACGTTTTCGGCAATGATGTCTTCACCAGATGCTGAGGTGTCAAAGTCTGGATCGTTCACTTGTACGTGAATGGTCAGTGCTCCGTCACCTAGTGTTTCTGATGCGTCAATGCCGTTTGTTCCAATTCCAGTTAAGTGGATTGGGAAGATTGATCTTCCGCTTGGAGCGGTATTGTCAGTTGGTGTAGAGAAGTCATCGAAGCTGCCGAATGGTACTGGATAAACAGTTCTGTCAAGGCTGACTGAACCAGTGTTTGCTCTAATACCTGCGCCATCTCCGACTTCAACAATTTGTCCTGATGCGTCTCTAAAGTCGACATAGTTTACTTCCATGTCAAGGCCTTGTGCGTTCACTGGGCTGGTTTGTACACCAGTCGAGATGTTACACACTTTGCCTGGAACTATGAAGTCGCCTGTGAAGATGCCTGTTGCTGGACCGGTTTCAATTAGTGTGAATCCGGATGTGAATAGACCAACATCAATGCCTTCACTTCTTAGAGAAGTTGCGCATGCGTTGTTGGTATCCTTCCAGCGAGCATCATCAAAGGTAACATCTAGTAATCGACCTAGGGCGTCACCATTGGTTAGTGTTGGTAGACCGGTTGCTCCCACTGCATCTACAGCAGTATCCTGTGTTCCAAGGTTTGTGCTGTTAACAGTGGTATAGATATCGATTAGATCGACATCAGTGTTGAGATCTTGGTCTTCCAATGTTACTACAACTGTATCTGCTTTCTTGTATGTAGGCTGGTTAAATGATACAACACCAGAGTGTGTTGGAGCATCTTCTTGGTCTGAAACTTGAGTAACTGTACCATCTCCTGCCAAGTCATTATAGTTGACTCTTGGAGCTTCCTCGTCATCTAGATCTTGGTGCACAATAAACGATGGATCATCAGCAATTGTGGTGAGTCCAGTGTATGTTGTGCGGTCAAGGATGTTGAGTTGGTTTAGTACTACAAATTCTAGTGAACCTTCGAATACGCTTGTGTTATCGCCTGTCTCTTCTGCTTCAATTCTAACAATCATGTTGTTTACTCTGTCGGCTTTGACGATACCATCGTTTTTGTAGCCAAATGAGAACAAGTCGACTGCGATTGGAGCGGTTGAAGTGACGTTAGCAACTCTGGTAAAGTTGACCAAGAATCCAATATTAGTAGTTGCATCTGTTGCGCCGCCGCTGATTCCTCTGCTGACTGCGCCGGTTGCGCCGTTTGCTGCGCCACCAAAGATGTTGCTGTATACCTGTGCATTTTGTGCAGTACCCAAAGTTGCATTGAGTAAACTCAATGACTGTGGTTTAACATTATGAGCAATTGGGATTAACTTTGCAGTAAAGTGTCCGGTGCCGTTTATTTCTAATTCAGCTCCGGTTGCTCCCGATTGTCTTGTAATGATTGTACTAGTACTGTTTACCAAGTATACGCTAGAGTTAGTAATAACTCCAGAGCTAATTCCTCTAACATCCAAGTTTAGCAAGTTGAAACCAAAGAACTTTGGTGTTGAACTTTGTCTTGGATCAAAGATGGATTTCTTTAGATCTTGGGCTGTTGCTTTTGTATCAATTAAGATAGCTGTTGCTGAGTTGGTTCTGTTTTGTGTTAGCAAAGCACGATCACTGAATTTCTGTACTGTCATGTTACCTTCCATAATACCACCAGCTACTGCTGCAGTATTACTTGCGGTAAATTTGAACACGGATGCACCGTCCGTTGGAGGTCGGTTTTCCACGTTGGCTTGACTTTCTGTAAAGTTATTCAGAATGACAGAAACTGCAGTTGTTGAGCTTTCTGTACCCTTTACACCTAGTGTAAATGGAGTACCAATTCTCAGTGCTGGAATGATTGAAACATCTGCGTTGTTAAAGTCCAAGTCCTCGTCTGCTCTGCTGTTTTTGTTAGCATCAGAGTCAGTAATTCGAACTGGGATTTCTTGGCCAGAGTTCCATTCTGCATCCACTGCTGCAATATCAACAGATGCAAATCCAAATCCTACAACGATGCTTTTTGCTGCTGCGTTATAGTTGATTGTTGCGGATTTGCCTCTATCAGCGCCTGATGTGATCTCCAATACAGAGACATCATTTTCATCATAAGTACCGAACACACCAGTGTTTGGTGCAGTTTCGGTAATTGTGACTGGTTGGCTTGCTGAGTTTAGAGTTTGAACTGTGGTCTGGACAACGCCGTCATCACCAGATAATATTGAATCAGCATTATCTTGTATGAGTAAGATGTTGTTTGACGCACTTTGGGCATTCTTGTTAAGTAACAATACGCCGTTATCTTCAAACATCAATCCGGTCAAGTTACCGGTTAATGCTAGTGAGATACGTGCTGTAGAGTTGTCAAATGCACCATCTTCTGTGAAGACAGAGTAGTATGTACTTGCATTTGTACCTAATGTTTGGAATGTCCAAGAATCTTCATCTGTTGGATCTATGTTTAGCTGTAGATCGGTGATTGTTGCCTGAACTTGAGCTCCTCTTGGGTAAGATGATCTATCCAAGTCCAATTTTGCAAATTGGTCTACAGTATCAAACTTTAATGTGGTGCTTTGAACACCGCCACCTTTGTTGTACTGTACTACAACATTACCTGTTGGGTTAAAGTTGTATAATTGGATGAATGGCCAGAAATTAGATTGAAGTACACCGATTTGACCGACGGTGACACCTGTCGTGCCAGCGCGGTTAAGGGTTTTGTTCTCTCTAACTACATTATTTTCTAATGCATTGCTGTGTACTGTTCCAGTACAGGTTCCTAGTGTGGCCTCACCTTGTGTAGCTCCTGCTGGAGCACGTGCAAGGGCAACACCTACTGTTTGAGTAAATGATGGACCGATTGAAGCGCCAGCACTTGCTGCACTACAGAAGGCACCAAAGTCTAATCCGGTGGTTGCACCGTTTGTACCTGGAGCTGTCTGTGTTGCGTCTGCTTTCTGTGCTTGCGCACGGTCTGCGAAGTAACCATACCAGTTACCATCAGTTGCCTGTGCCATTCTCAGTTTGTTACCGTTAACGGTAACATCAGGTTCACCTTTGCCTTTGTCAGTATCTTTGATATCACTATCAATTACGACTACTTCGATGACCATTGGTCCTGCAAAGTAGTTTTGGAATTGAGAGTTTTCAGCTGATACAAACAAGTTAGCATTTGCTGCTGCTGCTTCTGGCATTGTGCTTGGAGCAAATGCAGAGAAGCCAGCGGCTAGCATAATTGTCATTAATGTAAGACTAGTTAATTTACGTCCTATCTCGTTGTTCATGTTATTGACTTTCCGTTCAAAATTTAGTATATAAGACTAATGGACAATTTGTCCACAATTGACGGGTTTTTTGTAAGAATTTCACGCACGAGTAAAGCCCGATCCATTAATTTGATCGCATTATGTAAATTTTGCAGTTTTTGCCAGGCAGTTACCAGCCCGTTTGTATTATATGCAAAAAATTCCCCTATTTTCCATATTTTTTCATTAGTGCATCTGCCTTCATCATATTTTTGTAAACGCTCCTAAACGGATTGTTTTTGGATCTTGTCTCAATCTGCTTTTTCAAATCTTCCACCGCATCCCTTCTCACCTTGAGATCGACCTGACTGTTCCACCATTCCTCAGATACAATAGGCCCGATCAGATCAGGAGACGTCCTGAGCTTGTACTCGTTTCCATATCCGTATCTTCCGCGAGATATGGTGCGGGACTCGACTAGCCCAGAGTTCTCAATTTCCACCAGCAGGTCCACAATTCTGCGATACGATAGTGGTTTTTTATCAGAGGAGATAGTTTTGAGGTATTTTTTGTGTATCTCAGAGGTGCTAGTCCACGGGTGTCCAGAAGAAAGCGCATTTGAGCATATTGCGGCAATTAAAACTCTGGAATGATACGATGAGCTGGATACAATAATTGATATACGATCCTTTGTTATTTTTTGCTGCGCAGAGTCAATGTTTTGTACTGTGATCTTTTTTCCATCACACATCTCCCCCGCTACCCGTAGCAGGTCGAGTGCACGACGTGCATCGCCGTGATCGTCTGAGCTCAGAGTTGCGCAATATTCCAATACCTCTTTTTCGATTTTAACTGCAAACGCCTTTTTGGCCCTATCCGAAATAATCCCAAGCACGTCATCCTTGGAATACGGCTCAAAGAATACTTCTGAGCTGCCCATTCTGGACTTTACGCGATCATCAAGTTCGTATTGCGACAGCGCGTTGTTTGATATTCCAATCACGCACAAGAACAGGCCGCGTTCGCGCATCTCCTCTTCCAATGTCAAAAGCTTGTAGACAAAATCAGACGGCTTGCCACGGCTATCAGAAAATATCGCATCATATTCATCAAGCACCAGAACAAAGAGGTTCTTTTTTGAAAGATCCAGCGCGGTGGTGATTTTTTTCTCGATTCCTTCTATTACTCTGTTTATGCCGGCACCCTGGTGCGGCGTCTCCCCTCCAAGCTCAGACAGGATGAGGCTTGCGCATCCAAAGACGGTTCGTGATTTGCGCAGATTGACAAACGTGTACTCTGCCAGATCAGAGAGATTCTGGCACACAAACTTGACTACAGTGGACTTGCCAGAGCCGCTTCTTCCATATACGGATACAAACGGAACTACGAGGCCGTCGCGCACACTCATTACAAACTCTAGTATCGATTCCGTCTGCTTTTCTCTTCCAATGACACTTGAGGGCAAAAACAGCGAGTCAAGAAATCTCTTGTCAGAAAAGACAGAATTGCGCCGCTCTATTTTCCTGCGGATTGCGCGGATTTTTTCCTGGGTGAGCTCGGCGTCATGTGATGAGCTAGGTACCGTACTCATACGTTATTATAAGGTACCAACATGATATAAAAATTTGATCATAAAAGTTCCACTTGCAACGCACACACTAAAGGCTCCAAACAGATATCGTAAGAAACCCCAGCAGGACTAGTTGGGTATTGTTTCCTTTTTGCTTAGGAGCTGCCTGTACAATAGGACAGCGTCGTTTTCATCCTTGGGTCCGACTATTACCGCAGAGCCCCTTTTCATAAAGTTCACAGACAGATCGTTTGTCCTCATGGACAGCCCGAGATCGCCCTGGTTCTCAATTCTAAACTCTAGGGATTTTGCAAGATTTGTGATCTTGTCAACATCTATTTCGAATTTCTGTGTAGGAGTAATGGAAAAGGTTCGCTTTCCTCTGTTTCTGCCGCAGAGTTCCTCAATTATCAGATCCTGTTTTGGCGCAGATTCTGCTTTGCCGTTGCCGCAGACGGGGCATTCTTCTGCCCTAAACGTCCTAGTCATGGTAAAGTCCAGGGTTTCAAGATCAATGTGCAGTATCTTGTCAGAAAGACTTGGATTCTTGCCAAGAATTATCTTGACTGCCTCTGCTACCTCGATTCCTCCAACTATGGAAAGAATCGACGGATGCACACCCTCAATGCTACATGTAGGCATTGAATCCTCATCCAGTGCCGGAAACATGCATGAATAGCACGCGCTTTTCCCAGGAATAATAGTAAATGCCTGTCCAGACACACCCACTGCTGCACCAGTCACAAACGGAATGCTTTTTTCAACACACGCCTTGTTTAGCGCATATCTTGCATTGACGCTATCTAGTGCATCAATTACAACATCGCATCCTTCAACTGCGTCTATAGCAGTATAATCATTAATTGAGATTGGAAGGGATTCAATTTCCACATCAGGGTTTAGTTTTTTGAGTTTTTTTGCAGCAACTTCGACTTTGACTTGGCCCACGTCAGACTCGTCAAACATTGTCTGTCTGTGCAGATTTGATAACTCTATGACATCCCTGTCTATGATTCGAAGTTTGCCAACACCCATTGCGACAAGCCTGGTTGTAATCGGATTGCCAAGGCCGCCAACTCCGACTACACAGATTTTTGCAGAACGCAGTTTTAGCTGTCCCTGATAACCAATTTCTTCCAGCATTATCTGTCTGGAATATCTGTCGATTTCTTTGCTGGATAATTCAGAGCCGCCTGCCACTGCAGGGAGGATGTATACTTCGTCTCCGTCTTTTAATACAGTATTCATTCCGCCTGAGAATCGGGCGTTTTTTCCGTTAACATAGATGTTAATCAGAGAGCGCGGCGTACCGTCGTCGTTTAGAACTCGTCGTTTGAAATCATCTCCCATGTTATCAGATGCTTTGTTAAAGGAATCCAAAAGAGAGTCTGCTATTATCGAGAGTTTTTTCTCCCCGCCACCCTTGTTTAGGACAGATGGTATTGTGAATGTAATGTTTGGCAACTAGTTCACCACCGCTGCAATTTTTGCAATATCCGCTGGCAACACTTGCGGCTTTGCCAGCACTTCCATGATTGATTCGGTTGTCTTGAGGCCGTTTCCAGTAACATAGCACACTGTAATGTCATTTTTGTCAATTTTTCCATCATCAATCATTTTCTTGAGCACTGCAACAGACACACCGCCTGCAGGCTCTGTGAATATGCCTTCTGTTTGCGCCAAAAGCAGGATAGCATCAAGAATTTCCTTGTTGTTTGATTCTTCGGCATAACCATTGTACTGCTTTAGTCGTTTTAGCACATAGCGCCCATCTCCAGGATCTCCTATTGCAAGGCTTTTTGCTATAGTGTCAGGATTTTCTACAGGGATTACTTCGGCAGAACCATTTTTGAATGCGTCAACTACAGGCGCACATCCATGTGGTTGGGCCGCAATCATGTGCATGTTCGATACATTATTCAACAAAGATACGCTTTGCAATTCCTCAAATCCCTTGCATATGGCATTGAGCATTGCACCGCTACCTACTGGAACGATAAGCTGATCCGGAACATTCCAATCAAGCTGTTCTGCTACCTCATATGCCAGTGTTTTTGATCCTTCCACATAGTATGATCTCATGTTGATGTTGACAATCCCGATTCCCTTGCTGTCACCAATTTGAGCAGCAATTCTGTTTGCGTCATCATATGTGCCGTCAACTGCAATGAATTTGGAGCCATACGCAAGCGCCTGGGCTATTTTTGCGTGTTCAATATCGCTTGGCGCAAACACATAGCACGGAAATCCCCCCTTTGCTGCATGTGCCGCAGTAGCTGATGCCAGATTTCCAGTTGATGCGCAGCCAACCGCAGACAGGCCAAATTCCTTTGCCTTGGATACTGCAATTCCTGCAGGTCTGTCCTTGAATGAAAATGTCGGATTTACAGAGTCATTTTTTATGTATAAGTTGTTGAGTCCGAGTTTTTCTCCTAGCTTTTCTGCTTTGATTAGAGGCGTCATTCCGGCACTAATGCTTACAATGTTTGCCTTGTTTTGGATTGGTAAGAGCTCAAAGTATCGCCAGTAGGTGTGTTCCCTTCCAGAAAATGTATTTTTTGAAATATTTGGAAAGTCATACTTGACATCCAGTGGTCCAAAGCACTCTTCGCAAATATACTTGAATGTGGATTCGTATTCTTTTTTGCATTCTCTGCATTGTAGCGATATTTTTGTCATAAGAAAAACCGAGTTTATTGTCTAGTTAAAATGTCCTAATATCAAGTTTAGTGATACTTAATTTATTGGGTTAAAAATTTAAGTAGGAAAATCACAGTATAAATCGTTCATAAGGTTTTTACCTGATTTTCCAGACTAAGAAAAAGTTGAACGGAAAGTTAATTGGGCTAGGATTGATCGCGGCGCTGGCCGTTTCGATAATTGCAATAATATCTTTTGTCGGCCCAATTGATGTATCTACTCCAAAAAAAGAAAGTGAGTTCAAAAATTGGCATAGATCAGGCCCATTTGCAGTAAACAAGCACGAATACAGAATAGGCGAAAACATCTTTCTTGCAGTAGAAGGACTAACAGCAATGGATGTAGGTAATGCAGTATTTGTACTGCCAAACGGAACTACAAAATACATCGTAATACCGTTTGACGGTGCACAAAAGTCAGGCTTTAATCAGTATTTCAAGCCATCAGTGTCCAAGGCCCGCAACATTTGCAGCACAGACGACATAATAGGGGATTGGACTGTCGTATTTCAGGGAACGCAGTATGACCCATTAAGATTCAGAATACTAAACGATACAATCCCAGAAGAACAAGGAAATTTCCAGAGAGTCTGCTAGTCTAACTTATTATGAAAACAGACGCGCTCCCCAGTATGGCACGCAGGCCCTGTCGGCTCTACCAAATACACAACGGCATCAGAGTCGCAGTCAATTAGAATTTCTTTTACCTTTTGCACATTGCCAGACTCTTCACCCTTCATCCATAGTTTGTTTCTGGATCTACTCCAAAACCATGAATTACCTGTTTTTTGTGTCAATGAGAGAGATTCCTTGTTGGTATAGGCAAGTGTGAGCACTTCCTTTGTGTTTGCATCCTGAACTATGACTGGGATTAGGCCGTCACCTTTTGTAAAATCCAGATCATCAATGGTTTTTTGCATGATTCTAGAGTATGGTTTTTCCTTATAATCTTACATTAGTGTTGTTTTCTTTGAGATACTCCTTGACTCTATCCACAGAATGTGTCTCATAGTGAAATATTGATGCCGCAAGTGCTGCGTCCACATCAGTGTTTTTAAAAACATCCAACATGTGTCGCGGCTCTCCACATCCTCCAGATGCAATAACAGGTATGTTTACAGCATCAACTATTGCCTTTGTGAGTGTCAAATCATAGCCATCCTTTGTTCCGTCTCTGTCTATACTGGTAAGAAGAATTTCTCCTGCGCCTAGTTTTTGTGCTGTCTTTGCCCACTCGATTGCATCAAGGCCTGTCTCTTTTTTGCCGCCATAGATAAAGACCTCAAACCAGAAGTTCTTGGCACCATCAGAGAAGATATTTTTTCCATTTGAAATGTTGTAGTTTCTTTTGGCATCAATTGCTACCACAACACACTGTCTGCCAAATAGATCCATTAGTTCTGTGAGGATTTGCGGGTTTTTTACAGCGCCAGTGTTGATTGCCACCTTGTCTGCACCGCAAAGCAAAATGTCTCGAGCATGCTGAAGTGTCTTTACCCCACCGCCAACCGTAAATGGGATGTCAATTACTTGAGCTACTTTTGACACAAGCGATCTAATTGTTTCTCTTTGTTCTTGGGATGCAGTGATATCCAAAAATACAAGCTCGTCTGCTCCTTCGTTGCTGTATTTTTGCGCCAGCTGTACTGGGTCTCCTGCATCTTTTATTGATTCAAAGTTTAAGCCCTTTACAACCCTGCCATTTGCAACATCAAGACACGGAATTATTCTCTTCGTTAGGGTCATGCTAGTTTTTTTGCCTCCTCGATTGTTATTTTGCCTTCGTATAGTGCCTTGCCCAAAATCACGCCGTATGCATTGCATTGTTTGACATCAGATACATCAGAGGGTTTTGATATTCCCCCGCTTGCAATCACGTTGACGTTTTGCTTGCATGCTAGTGCAAGATTTTCAAGGTCAGGTCCTTGCAACATTCCGTCTCTGGACACATTTGTGATTAGAAATTCCGTAAATCCATTGTTTGAAAATTCCTGAACTGCGTCAACTAGATTGGTTTTAGTTTTTTGTGTCCAACCATTTATTACTACATTACCATTGTTGTGGTCTGCAGATATTACCAGATTCTTATGTCCGAGTTTGCTGCCTAGTTTGTTTACCAGTTCTCTATCTTTGAATGCAAGGGTACCAATGACCACTCTGTCTGCAAAGTCAAGTGTGCTGGATATAACATTCTCATCCCTCAAACCGCCTGCAATCTGTACAGGTATTGATATTTCTTTGACGATTCTTTGGATTAATTCTAGATTTGATCCTAGTTTTAACGTGGCATCAAGATCCACAATATGGAGCATGTCCGCTCCTTGTTTTTCCCATTTTTTTGCAATCTCTCCAGGATTGTTGCTATAGACAGTTTTGTTTTCGGGTTTGCCCTGTACTAGTCGTACCACTTGGCCATCCATTATATCGATTGCAGGAATTATCTTCACTTTTTGCACTCTCGCAGAAAATTCTTTATCATAAGCGAGCCGATTTTGCCGGATTTTTCCGGATGGAATTGTGTCCCATACAGATTGCCCTTGCTAATCACTGCTGGAACGTCGATTCCATAGTCAGAGTCGGCAACTACAACATCGTCGTTTTTTGGCTTTGCCCTATACGAGTGAACAAAGTAGACCCAAGAATTATCAGGAATCCCATCCAAGAGAGGATTTGATTTTTTGATCCTCAGGCCGTTCCATCCCATGTGAGGGATCTTGAACTTGTTTGGAAGTAATATCACATCTCCTTCTATGGCGGCAAGGCCCTTTTCCTTTCCTTCCTCGCTTTTTTCAAAAAACATTTCCATTCCAAGACAGATTCCAAGTACCGGCATCTTGTCTTTTACATATTCCTGAAACGACACGCTAGAGTAATCGCGAATGCTTCGAATGGCTGGGTCAAAATTACCAACACCGGGCAGAATCAAACCAGAATAATTGTTTGCAGCGTCAAAGTTTGTTATTACATCCACTTGAGCATTTTGTTTTTCTAGTGCAACTTTGAGGCTAAAGATATTTCCTGCTCCGTAATCAAATATGGCTAGCTTCATCACATTGAACCTTTTGTGCTTGGGATTCCTTTCTGTTTTTTGTCCAGACTTGATGCAGTTCGCAGTGCTACCGCTAGTGATTTGATTGCAGATTCTATTTTGTGGTGGTCGTTTTCTCCATACTTTACACTGATGTGGATGCAGCTGTTCAGGTTTTGGACTAGTGATGAGAAAAAGTGCTCAATGTCTTCTTTTGACATTCCCTCTATCTGTGATCGTTTTATTGAGAGATTGATTTTGCCGTATGGTCGTCTGACTAGGTCAACTGAGGCTTCTGCAAGTGATTCATCCATAGGTACAGAAGAATAGCTGAATCTTGTAATGCCCGTTCGGCTTCCTAGTGCCTTGTCTATTGCGCTACCAATTGCAATGCCAGTGTCTTCGATGAGGTGGTGCAGTATTCCGTCATTTGACTTTGCCTTTACTGCAAGATCAAGCATAGAGTGCTTGCCAAACGATGTAATCAGGTGATCAAATAAATCAATTCCCGTATTAACTGAGGTTTTTCCAGAACCATCAATATTTACTTGAACTAGAATCGATGTTTCCTTTGTTTCACGCTTGATTTTGCTTGTTCTTGCCACAAATACAAAACCTAGTGCGCCAAATTTAATGCCTTTGGAATTAGGTCTATTGATTGTATTATGATGTCGGCATTATTTTTTTCAAAGAATCTCTTTTTGGAATTTGGGTTTTGGGCAGTCCCATAGATTCCGCAGAATATGGTTTTTTTTCCTAGCTTGCTTGCTTTTTTTGCCATGATCAGGTCTTCCATGGAATCACCGACATAGAGGCAGTGCTTTGACTTTAGGCGATTTATCGACATGATTAGAGATTTGGGATTTGGCTTTGCAAGTGTTCTTGGATGGTCTTCTAGGAAAAATGAAGAATCTATGTTAAATTTGCCAAATAACTTGTTCAGTGAGTATTTGGTTGATTCTTTGCCTCGTCCTGTGACTATGGCAATTTTTTTTGCAAATTTCGGCTCTAGTGAATCCATCAGTTTTTGTGTCACAAGGACAATATCATTTTCGATCAGTCCTTTTTTGAATTGAGATTTTTTGCCAAAGATTTTCTTGTATAGGTCCTTTCCGTAAAACATTTGATCAAATATTCGATATAATGGATTTGTAGAGTGCGGTCCCGGATATTGTAATTTCTTTTTTATGTCAGAAATGTCAACCGGCACGGTATCAAGAAACTTTTCAACAGATATAATTCCCGTACTGTCTGCGTTGTCGATGACTTTGTTGATGAATTTTTTTGCATCAATACCAAGTCGCTTTGCCGCAACAAGAGATAGAATTAATGCGTATGTGACATCTACTTCGTCGTTAAATCCGCCGCTTGCCTTAAAACCACTAATTATTTCGGATGAGATTGGAATAGATTTGATTCCTGCAAATTTGTCGAGTACGAATGCAGTGGTCTGTTTTATTGCCAGATCATATGATTTGGAAACATCCACTAAAACTCCGTCACAATCAAAAATTATTGTGTCAACTTGGATTAGATTTTTTAGGGAATCTTTTTTGATCAGGATCCCACTTTTCTTGTAATATTTCATTTTAGGAGATCACGTATTGCAAGCAAAAACTTGGAATTCATGTCTTTTGTTCCAACCGTTACGCGCAAACACCCTTCATGCTTTCCAATTTTGCCAAGTTTACGAATAGATATTCCCTGTTCCAACAATGCAGTATAGATTCTCTTGTCCGCTCCGCGGGCATCAAATAGGACAAAATTTGCCTTTGAGTCAAACACATCAAATGCTCCTGTTTCTCGCAGTTTTTTGATTATTCTTGCTCGTTCTTCTTTGATAATTTGTGTTGTTTCTTGGATTTGTTTTATTTTTTGCAATGCCAGAATTCCAGCTTCGATGGCCAACGTGTTTAGTGGATATGGATACTGTAGCACTCTAGAGAAGACATCGATGAATTTTTTGTCTGCCAAGACATAGCCTAACCTTAATCCTGCTAGGCCGAATGTCTTTGAGAACGTCTTGACCACGATTAGATTTTCAAACTTTTTTGTTAGACTTGCCAGGGAATAATCGGAAAATTCCCCGTATGCCTCATCTATTATAGCAAGTCCGTCAAACTTTTTGACCAGTTCTGTGATTTCATCTTTTTTGAATTGGAATCCTGTGGGGTTGTTTGGGGAATCCAGATAAAGAATGTCTGCTTGTTTTGATTTTGATATGAAATCCCCAATATCCAGTGTCATGTCTTTGGCAAATGGGATCTTTATTGTTGGAATCTGGTACAGCTTGCATCTTTCTTCAAAAAAGCCAAAGGTTGGATTTGATGTCAGAATCTTGGCTTTCTTTGATGCAAAATTTGAGAGAATGATGTCCAAGATCTGATCGGAGCCGTTTCCTATTCCGACCATTTGTTTTGGCAAATTCACATAGTTTGCAATAGATTCTACCAATCGTTCTGATCTTCCAAGTGGATATTCGCGTACGTCGGAATTCTTTTGTGCCGCATTGATCAGGTCTTGCTGCAGCTGTTTATTGATTACAAAATTCTCATTAGAGTCCAGCTTTAGCACCCCAGAATGATATTCAGGTTTTTGATATCCTTGCAGTTGTGCAAGCTCATCTATTTTGGATGTGAATTGTTTTTTTGTCATATTCTTTTCCTTACTGCGCCATAGTGGTTTGGCAGATTCTCCGATTGTGTCAGGGTTTTGAGATGCTTATTGATCTTTTGCAGATCAGGCTTTGATGATTCTATACGAGTTTGAATTTTAAGAAAGTCAAGCACCGATAGCGAGCCTCTGGAGCGTCCAAACTGGTTAGTAGGCAAGATGTGGTTTGTTCCAAGCAGATAGTCACTTGCCGCAGAGGGGGTGTTCTTCCCAATCAGTACTAGGCCTGCAGTCTTGATTTTCTGGGCTACTTTACGTGGATTTTTTGTCATGATTTGTATGTGTTCTGGGGCAATCTTGTTTGCAAGCAATATAGCGTCAGAGAGTTTCCCTATTGCAATAAACCCGTTTTCTTTCAAGCTTGATTGGATTATTTCTTTTCTCGATATAGTAGATGCAAGTGTTGCAATTTCAGAGTTTACCTTATTTGCCAATATAGATGACGTTGTTATTAGCTGACATTTCGTGTCAGAGCTGTGCTCTGCTTGGGAAACAAGATCCAGTGCAACCAGTTTGGGATCTGCAGAGTCGTCTGCAAGTATTACCAGCTCAGTTGGGCCTGCAAGCATGTCAATTGAAGCAGCATTAGCTACAAGATGCTTTGCAGTAGTAACAAATGCGCCTCCAGGTCCTACAATTTTATCCACTTTTGATATTGATTTTGTACCAAATGCCAAAGCAGCAATTGCGTGTGCCCCGCCCACTTTGAATATCATGTTGGCGCCACAAATATCTGCTGCAACTAAAACCATTGGATCTATTTTGCCTTGCTTGTTTGGTGGCGTTACAACTATTATAGATTTGACTCCTGCCAGTTTTGCTGGAACTACTGACATTATGGCCGAGCTTGGGTATCTTGCCAAGCCGCCTGGAACATAGCAGCCCACTTTGTCTAGAGGTTCAAAGGATTTTGTGATTTTTGTGCCGTCTGTTTTTATGGTTATTTTTCCTAGCTTTCTTTTTAGTGCAGATTCAGTTTTGGTCAGTCTTTTCTTTGCCTCAGTTATTGCGTCGATTTGGTCTTTTGTGACTAGCTTGTACGCATTCGTGATTTCTTTTTTTGAAACCAAGAGACTTTTGAGATTTACACCATTGAGTTTTTTTTCAAATCTGAAAAGTGCAGAGTCCCCGCTTTTTTCCACTTGGCGTATTATTGCCTGGACTGCCTGAATGTTTTGATTTTTTCTAGCTTTTTGTGCTAGGGAAAAAGCCTTTGTAATTGAGATTATTTTCATCAATTCTCTTCATCACGCTTTATCTCCTCAAGCTCCAATATTTGGCGCGGCTCGTGCACTACCAATCCTTGAGCTATTTTGCGAAGCTTTGGAATCATTTTGTGAAATTCAGATTTGGGGATAACCGTGTTTATTCCATACCAGCCCTTCTGGCTCAGGGGGCTAACCGTAGGTCTTTTCAGCGATGGCAAACTAGATAGTAGCTTGGGGAGATTTTTTTCCTCCACATTTAGATATATGTGCAGGTATTTTCTTCCCTGTACTGCGCCACGCATCACAGTTAGAATGTCATAGATCTTTTCTCGCTTTGTCTTGTCTTGCAGTGCGTTTTTGTTTGCAATTAGGTGAGCGCTTGACTCCATCACTGTTTCTGTGATTTTGAGCTGGTTTTGCTCCAGTGTGGTTCCTGTCTCGGTGACATCCATTATTGCGTCAACTGCGTCTGGAGGCTTTGCTTCGGTTGCTCCAAATGAGAGGTGAATTTGGACATTTTTGTTATTGCCAATGCGCATCCATGGTGTTACAATTTGCGGGTCCTTGTTTCCGTAGAATTTTTTGTATGATTTTTGCTGCTTTAGGTACTTTGATGCAGTAGTCAGGTATTCAGAGGATATTCGTAGGATCTTTTTTTGTTTTGCATATGATGCAATCATTTCATCAATTGATTTGAACTTGTAGTTATCTGGAATTGCAATGACTAGTCTTATTTTGCCAATCTCTAAATCCAAAAGGGCTTCCACATCAGACTTGGTCTCTGAAATCCAGTCCTTTCCTGTAATACCTACATCGTACAGTCCGTCTGAGACAAAGGTAGGTATCTCCTGCGGCCTGAGCATTTTGACTGTGATTTGCGGATCGTCTAGTTTGACTATGTAGGTGCGGCTTTTTCTAGAGACCTTGGTCCAGGACTTTTCCATCAGGGCAAATACAGCTTCCTCTAGGCTTCCCTTTGGAATAGCAAATTTTACGCCGGCCATATCAAGACCAGAACGTTAGGCTCTATATTTTTGGTGTTTAGCTGCCTACCAGTTCTCTGGCACGATTAATTGAGATTTTGCCTTCTTGGACCATTTTTGCCGCTATTGCATCAATTTGATCAGGTGTTGCGCCAGCAGCTGCCGCGATGTTTCGTGCGTGTAATTTCATGTGCCCCTTTTGGATTCCTTCCGAGGCAAGCGCCCTAATTGCACTAAAGTTCTGTGCAAGGCCCACGGCCGCTATAACGCATGCAAGCTCGCTTGCAGATTTGATTTGCAGGATTTTTGCGCAGACTTTGGCCATTGGGTGGACGTTGATTATTCCCCCCACAACACCGACTGACATTGGCAGTTCTATTTTGCCAACCAAGTTGCCATCCTTGTCTTTGTTCCATTGTGTAAGCGATCGATATTTACCGGATTTTGCTGCATAGGCATGGGCGGCTGCCTCTATTGCACGCGTATCTTGGCCGGTTGCATTCGCAGCTGCAATTATTCCATTCATTATTCCCTTGTTGTGTGTTACTGCCCTGTATTCGTCATTGTCTGCAAACTGATACGCCAGAATAATATTGTCGACTGTTTGCTCACCACCAAGTTCCTCTTTGTCAAATGTAGCAGTACCACTGACCAGTCGTCTTGTGGAATAATTGGATAGGATTCGCAATAGTGCTTTTCCGCCAGTTATTTGCTCAACTAGTGGCGCTACGCCTTCGCACATTGTATTTGTTACATTTGCGCCCATTGCATCGCCAACATCGATCAATAGTTCAACTATTAGCATCGGGCCTGATGGTGTCGTTATTTCCTTGCAAGAGACTTGCTTTGCTCCCTTGCCCATTTTGGACAGGGTATTGCTTTTTGTGTTTGCCAAGTCTAGTATTTCTTTTGTATGCGACAAAATCTTTGGTATTGCTTCCTTGATGTTTACATTGATTATTTGGATTTGGCCTATACTGTAAGATTCCTCATTTTGCATCCTAAAGCCGCCATGGATTTTTGCTATTTTAGCTGCCTTTGATGCAGCGGCTATTACAGATGGCTCCTCGATCACCATAGGTACAAGGTATTCCTTGTTGTTTATGACAAAGTTTGTTGCAATGCCAAGCGGAAACGAGAACGTTCCAATTGCGTTTTCCACCATTTTGTCTGCCTGATCAAAGCCAATTCCGCCTGCTCCTTCAAGAATTTGTCTTTCTTCTGGAGTAAGATTTGCAAATTTGGATACCTCGTCTATGCGTTCTTTCCTGCTTTTTTCAAAAAATTTTGATGCCAAGTTATTTCAGAATTCTCAATAATTTGTCGTCGGATTTGGCGGGAAATCCCTTTCCGTCCGTGTTTGAGGTAATAACGTAAAGATAGCCATCCGGTCCTTGCATGACATCTCTTATTCTACCCAGCCCACTCAATATGCTTTTTTGTGAGTCTATGCCAGTTTCTTCAAAATTCATGGCATAAAGATTAGAGCCTCGCAGTGTGGCCATGATTAGTTTGTTTTTGTAGTCTAATTGGTCTCCGCTGTAAAATATGATTCCGCCAGGCTCTATGCTTGGATCATAGCACATTATTGGGTCAGTGAATTTCTCGTTTCCGCCGCATTCTTGTTCTGGCCATCCATAATTGTGGCCAGGCCTGATCAGGTTGATTTCGTCGCTTTTTGTCGGTCCCAGCTCTGTTACAAACATGTTGCCTTGCTGATCCCATGTCATGCCCTGAATGTCGCGGTGGCCAAACGACAATACTGGAGAATTGGCAAATGGGTTATCATCAGGGATTGTGCCGTCATCGTTTAGCCTGAGAACTTTGCCTTCAAGCGAGGAAGGATTTTGGGATTCATGCGAGAATTCCTCTGAGAGTCCTGTTGCGACATATAATTTTCCATCAGGGCCGAACTTTATTACTCCACCATTGTAAAATTGCGAGCCGGGAATTTTGTCTATTATAGTTGTTACATCTTTGATCTTGTTGTCAGATTCTGTGATTCGTAAAACCTTGTTCCAGAGCTGTTCATTTTCCAAATAAGTATAGTAAATGTACAAAAAGTGATTGTTCTCAAAATCTGGATGTGTTGTTATGCCAAGCAGTCCTCCTCCATGTATCTTGGCTGCTCGAATAGAGGCCAACGGTTCTGATAATAACGCATCAGACTGAATTACTCTGATATCGCCTTCTTTTTCTGTAAGAAAAATCCGATCACCAGAAAATGCCATTGCCCATGGCTTTTTGAGGTCTGTTGCAAGCGTCTTGATTGACTGGTCTTGAGACGGTGTTGGTGGAGGCAACGGTGGAGATTGTGATGGGGATGTCAGAATTATTGCAGATGCCGCAAGTGCCGCCAGAATCCCTGCGATTCGCAGTTTTTTGTTCACAGAAAATGAGGTTTTGAAAATCCTATTAATTATTTGCAAAAATGAGAGTGTATATATCACTGCTAGACCCAATTTTAGTCAGCGGGGTGGGGAAGTCAGACTGTCTTTCAGGACAAAGTCATCCCGGCGGGCTCATAATCATCCATGATGTGAAACCCGCAGATCAGTAGTTCAAATCTACTCCCCGCTAGTACTTAATTATAATTTGAAATCCATTTTGAGGAATTTACAAATTTCGTATTCTTGTTTGTGACATGGATTCGTTGCCGTGGTCTGGTCAGGTGTCTGTGTGCTGAGGATTGTGGAATGTATAGTTGATTTTTGATCTTTCTTGGCAACACTAGAGTTATTTTTTTTGTTGCATTTTTGCCACATCTTTTGCATTCAAATCCCTGATTGCGGCCCTTTGACTTCATCTTTTTGTTGCATTTGAAACATGTTGGATTTGTCAGTATTGTCTTTTTTTGCAGTTTTAATACTTCAAAGAACTCTACGTTGAGCACTCTTCCATGTTTTGCAGACGACCTTCGTATTCCACCCCCTACTCGGATCTGATCACCTTTGATTAATTGGGCCGCATCATTGGTTATGCCGGTTGGCTTGTACACAAAACAGGTCAGCTCGGAACCGTTTTTTGATATGACAAACTTGATGTGTCCGCCCTGCTCAATTGTCGGCTCGCCACAGACTACTCCCACTATAACCCCGGAAGAATAGGGTTTGATTGAATCAATTTCTAGCTCGTTTTGGAGGTGATCACCTGTCCCCTGATTTGATTTGAAAATGAGATGACCTACTGGCTTTTCTTTTGTTTGAATCATCTTTGATGCATCAAACAGTGAATCAACATCTTCTCCCCGTATCCCAAAGAAAACTGGATCCGGGCCATGTGGTGCAAAGATAATTTTCTCCTTTTTTGTATCAAAGCTGTTGAATGTTTTGGGGTATGTTTTTTCCTGCATTTGTTTGACGCTTGATGGTACAATGTTGCGTTTTTTTCCAAATTGAGATTTTTTCCTATAGCTGAGAAGCTCAAATGTATGGTCGTCAAACTGGTAACCGATTGCACCCAGTGCACCAACCAGTCCTTGGCCGTTACCAATGTGAAATGATTCTAAATTATGCTTTGAGATGAATTTTTTTATCTGACTTCTGCTAATTAGACTCCATAGTGCCTTTTTGCTCAGTTCTGTGAATTCTTGCGGAATGGAATTGTTCTCATAAAATACAACTCCTGGGTTTGCGCCATTTTTTAGATCAGAGAATTTTGTTACAAATTTGATTACCTTGCTTTTTACTTTTTCAGGGTTTTTAGTTTCTACTTTGAGTGAGACTGCTCCGTTGCCACGGGTTTTCCACGGAATGTTGGGATTGAACCTGATTAGTCTTGGATAGTCCAGAAATTTTACATTGTCTTGCTTTAGTGAATTGACTAGCTTGTATGCAAGATAAGTTGTGCACATTCCTTTTGGTGAGTCTGTGTCATCAAATCCAATGTTGAGTGTTGTGTTTTTCACTGATAATCAGAATCACAACCAACATTTGTGATTTGCCATAGTTTGGTTTAAATTAAAATCAAAGGTTTGTTATCCATTCCATGATAGTAATAGACGAAAAGACAATTTTTCAAATAATAGAAGAGCGCAAGCCGGTTTCTGTTGCGCTAAACGGTCCAGACGGAATGTTGCCAAGAGTTCAGGAAACTGCAACAAACATCATGAATCGATTTGGAATTCCTGCATATGTATTGGCAGACACCACATGGGGAACATGTGATCTGAATTCAAATGGCGCCAAGGTCCTAGGTGCAGAAATTCTTTTCAATATTGGTCACACAATAAACATGCCAAGTCTTGAAAAAAATGTCTTTATGATTGACGCCTTTGACGATGTTTCTTTTGATGGCGTGGCTGCAAAATGTGCAGAAATGCTAAGAGGAAAAACAATATCACTGGTAACCGACAGTCAGCACCTAAATCAGGTAGATTCAGTCAGGACGATTCTTGAAAACAATGGAGTCACAGTCAGAATAGGAAAAGGGAAAGGCCAGTTAAACGATGGCCAGGTCTTTGGTTGCGAGTTTTATCCGGCAATGGAAGTAAGAGATCAAGTAGATGCAAACGTGTTCATGGGTCAAAGCAATTTTCATGCATCGGGTCTTGCGCTGTCCACAAACAAGCCCACATATGTCTTGGACCCATATTTCAATGAGGTGAGAGATGTTACGGAATTTGCTCAAATGTTGCAGAGAAAAGCAACTCTTTCAATATACAAGGCAGCTGAAGCCACAACATTTGGAATCATTGTAGGGCTAAAGGAAGGCCAGATTTCCAAAACCTTTGCACTAAAATTCAAGCGCGAGCTAGAAAAAGAAGGAAAGGTTGTGCAGCTCTTTGCCCTAACTGACATTACAAACGAAAGACTGCGCAACCTAAAGGGAATAGATGCTTTCATCCAAGTTGCATGCCCCAGAATTTCAACTGACAATCAGTTTGACAAGCCTGTTTTGTCAACTCCCCAAGCAAACGCGTTGCTCAAAATACTGCGACATGAAAACATTGATGATTATTTGCAGATTCCGCACTGGCTTTGATCATTATACCAACAATAATGTTAATATTGAAGAACTCGAAAGTTTTTTTCGACAAGGAAGTAACTTGAGAGCAAACATTTTCGTTTTCTATAATTGATGTAAATGGCACGAAAAAACAACTTCTCACATGCAAAAAAGAACTTTATTCGATATCCAAAGGCTAGGATTCACGTAAGCTGCATCATAAAGGATGAGGAAGGCGACATCGTTGCAATAAAGGGAATGAAGCTTGGAACAAGTTCTGTTGTGCGGGACCAAGTCTGGACGGCCGAGGAGATCTACGAAAAAAGCGGCCAGAGCCCCAATTTCTCACAAACACATTCCTTTTGGGCACGCGACAAGGACAACAACGAATCAGAATTGTACTGCAAAAGAAAGAACGGCAAGATCTGCCTTGTCGCACCATCCATAGTAGACGATGACGGCAGAGACATCCTAAAAGACATCCAAGTCTGCGAGTCTGAAATCTAGCCATAAAGAATTATTAGCCAACTATAAAGAAGATAGTCATGACGGATTTTGTTATGCCTGGCGACAAGCTGGGATTAATTGAGGAAATAGAAGGTGGACCCAACACATTTGATGATGGGGAGACAATACGAGCTTCATCTGCAGGAATGGTTGATTTGGACAAAAAGGCAAGACTAGTCCAGGTAAGAAACGGCAAGCAGCTATCCATTCCAAAAAAAGGCGACATTGTCATTGGTACAGTAGCCATGATGCTTCCATCAATGATTGCAGTTGCGATTCGTTATCTTAATGGTAAACCAAACTCGTCTGGCGTTGAATGCATTTGCCAAAACCCGGACAGAAAAAGAATCATTGCAAGAATGAACGATGTGGTAGCACTAAAGGTAGAGACACATCTCAACGGCGCAATTCATGCCACAATTGACGAGCCAGAACTAGGAGTATTGTTTACAAAATGTAATGTTTGTGCAGGCAATGTTGTGCCGCTTCGAGACAGAGTAAAGTGCCCCAATTGTGGATACATGGAAGATCGAAAGATATCTACCAACTATGAAAAGGCAGACTTTGTAAAGTTACGAGAATAAAATGCCAAAGATATCGTTCCAGGGAGAACGAGGTGCTTATAGCGAGGATGCGGCCGTGACGTTTTTTGCAGACTCTGAAACCATTCCATGTCACACATTTGCAGAAACAATAGAATCAACTGAAAACGAAAAGACCCAATATTCCGTTCTGCCGGTAGAAAATTCACTTGAAGGAAGCGTAGGTGAGAGCTATGACTTGCTGCTGTCAACCAATTTGTCAGTGGTGGGAGAGATTTACTACAGGGTAAGGCACTGTCTAATAGGATTTGACAGGCTGGAAAACATCGACACGGTTTATTCGCATCCTCAGGCATTGGGACAGTGCAGAAAATTCATTCAAAAATACAGGCTTACTCCAATTCCAGCATATGACACTGCGGGAAGTGTCAAGATAATAAAAGAACTAGACAAAAAAAATATCGCGTGCATTGCAAGTAAGCGTGCATCCGACATACACGGCGTGCCCACAATACTAGAAGGAATCGAAGACAATACAAACAACTATACTAGATTCTTGGTATTATCCAAAACCAAAGTCCAAGACGGCGACAAGACATCAATAATATTTTCAGTAAAGCACGAAGCTGGGGCACTCTTTAACATACTAAAGGAATTCAATGACTACAAGATCAACCTAACAAAGATAGAGTCAAGGCCCAACAAGAGCACCCCTTGGGAATACAACTTTTACGTGGATTTCGATGGAAACCAAAATGACCAGAAAATAACAGAGCTGCTACAGAAAATAAACAAACAGTGCATATTCCTCAAAATATTAGGCTCTTACAAAAAGGCAAAACTGCCCTAGAATCCTTTTGGTTTTCTGACGCTAAATGCAGCACTAAAGCCGATTATCACAATTCCTGCAGTAATCACCATAAAGTGATATGTGAATAACAGCGGATCAGTGTTCTTTTGGAATGTTCCAGTGACTTGAAGCTCGGTTTGGCCGACATTTGTTATTTTGATTGTGTTTGTGCCTTCCTGTAGGACATACCAATCAAACGTGATTTCATTTTTGAAATCCTCATCCTTTTGGATTCCACTACCCGGTGTCTCTAATTTCACATGAAATTTTTCACCAATTACCTTGAAATTCTGGTGTGAGCTCTTTGGTGCTAGAAATTGGTACGACACTGATTTAGTCACATCTACCTTGTCATCTAGTGTGACGGTTTGGAGCCCTAGTGAGGTAACTAGTGCATAGGCACCAATTGCAATGATTACAGCGCCAATTCCAATTCCTGCTATTGTGAATTTATTGAGCACGAACTGTTATCCAATACTACACAATAAAAAACTTACATCAAATCCACGTCATGTGGTTGGCTTTCGGCAAATCCTGCTCGCGACATTTTGATAAATTCTGCATTTTGCTGCATTTGCGGTATGGTGTGTGCTCCGCAATAACTCAGGCCAGAACGCACGCCACCACTTAGCTGCTTTATGATGTCAGTCACTGTGCCCTTGTATGGAACCATTGCCTCTACTCCCTCTGCCACATAATCATTGAGGTCATCATTGATTGCTACATTTCCTGTTTCCTTTGATTTTCTTCCAAGTGCTGCATAAAATGATGCCATGCCCCTATAGATCTTGTAGCGCTTGCCATTTTTCATTACAAAAGAACCAGGACTTTCGTCGGTTCCGCCAAAGAGGCTTCCAACCATCACAGTTGATGCGCCGGCTGCAAGTGCTTTTGTGAGATCGCCTGAGGTCCTAGTGCCACCGTCGGAAATTATTGGAATGTCATATTTTTTGCCGACCTGAGCGCAGTCATACACTGCAGTTAGCTGCGGAACGCCAGAACCGGTAATCACACGAGTAATGCAAATAGAGCCAGAGCCGACGCCAACCTTTACTGCATCGACTCCTGCCTTTATCAAATCTTCTGCGCCATGTGCAGTAGCTACATTTCCTGCGATTAGCTCGCAGTTTGGAAATGCCTTTTTGATATTTTTGATCGTGGTAATTGCGTTTTCGCTGTGGCCGTGTGCAATATCTACTACAATAACATCGGCATCTGCTTCCAGTAATGCCTCGGTTCGCTCCATAAAGTCGCCTTTGACGCCTACTGCTGCGCCGACAAGCGGCCTGCCCTTTTTGTCCTTGGACGCATTTGGATAGTTTTCATTGTGAGTTATGTCCTTGCTTGTGACCAGACCTCTGACTTGGCCTGAATCATCGACTAGAGGAAGTTTTTCTATTCTGTGCTGACGCAGGATTTCCTTTGCCTCAACTAGATTAATTCCGGGTTTTGCTGTAATGACATCCTTTGTCATGATATCTCGGACTAGCTTGTTTGATTCCGACTCGAACATTACATCCCTGTGCGTCAAAATCCCTGCCAGTTTAGAGTCTTTTACCACCAGTAATCCAGAAACTCCTTTTTCCTGCATGTAAGAGATAGCATCTCTGGTCGATTGATCAGGAGATATTGTGTATGGGTTTTCTATCATTACGCTTGCAGATCGCTTTACCTTGAGCACTTCTTCTACTTCTTCTTCAACGGTTAGGAATCGGTGGATTATTCCAATTCCTCCCTCTCTTGCCATAGCAATTGCCATGGCAGACTCTGTTACGGTATCCATGTTTGCGCTAATTAGAGGAATGTTAAGTGAGATGTTCTTGGATAACTTTGTTCTCAGATCTGTTTGCGATCTGGTCGTGATGTTTGAATATTTTGGCACAAGAAGAACATCATCAAAAGTTAATCCTTCTTTAATTTCCAAACCTTCTACAGAAGATTTTGATTATGTTATAAGCCTTTCCTGATTTGTTTTGATAATTTTTGCGCCACCAAAATTGCGTCCTTTGTTTGCGATACATTGTGGGTACGTATTATGTCAGATCCATTGAGAACTGAGATTGCCTCTGCAGCAACAGATCCGTGTAATCGGTCTTGCGGATCTTTGTTGAGAATTTTGCCAATAAATGACTTGTTTGAAACAGAGACCAAAACAGGCAAGCCCAGATTAAGAGAAGACAGATTCTGCAAAACATTCAGATCTCTGGTTGCCCAGTCTGTTTTTATTTTTGAAAAAAATGGGTTTTTGCCCGTCTTTCTGAAAAAACCGATTGCGGGATCTATTACAATATTGTTTTTGGAGATGTTGTTTGCAATGGTAATGCTCTGCTTTAGCAAATGCCTGACTTGTGCTATTGGGTCTTTAATTGAAGACTGTCCATATGCACACAAGACAAGTGATGGGCGGTGTTTCTCTATTACAGATATCATGTTTTTGTCGTATTTTAGGCCGGAAATGTCGTTTATGATGTCTGCACCATGCTCCAGTGCAATATTTGCCACAGAAGATCTGCACGTATCAATTGAGATTGGGAGATTTGATGCATTTTGGATGTGTTTTATCGCATCCAGTATTCGTTTTGTTTCCTCTTTTTCTGATACCAGTGTTGAGAGATATGGCGCAGTAGACATTCCTCCAACATCGACAAAATCAGCGCCATCATTTTCCATTTGCTTGACGGTTTCCCGAATCGCTCTCCCATGCTTGATTGATTTTCTGTAAAATGATTCAGGACTGGTGTTTAGTATTCCCATTATTCGAACGGGGTTTTGCCCGCCAACTGGTATTGGACCTAGCTTGTTCACATCATTTATGATAAAGTATGCTCATTTTAGAGTTGATGATCCGCGGATGGGGCACAAAATACAACCAAATAGCGCGAGAATTTGGCTATCAGAAACAAAATGATCTAAAGGCCGCATCCATGTTAAATTCAATCATATCAAGACAATATTCTTTTCAAAAGCTAAAAAAAACAATATCGGGCAAGACAGTCTTTGTCATTGGCTCTGGCCCCTCGCTCGGCTCGGCACTGCCAATTTTGAAAAAATACAAAAATACAGTCAAGATTTGTGCAGACACTGCGCTGGATGCCCTAGTCAGAAACGGAATCAGGCCCCAAATCATAGCAACTGATCTGGACGGAGACTTGGACTTGATAAGAAAACTCAGCAAGACTAGCATCATAGTTGTTCATGCACATGGAGGCAACATTTCAAAATTGGAATTTGCAAGAAATTTCAAAAACTGCATTGGGACAACACAGACAAAAAAAGTAGGCAAGATTGAAAATTTTGGTGGCTTTACCGATGGAGACAGAGCCGTGTTTTTGGCAAGCAAGTTTGACGCATCAAAAATATTTCTATTTGGCATGGATTTTGGGCCAAAAATAGGCACGTATTCTCGCACAAAAAAATCAGAAAGGAAAATCAAGCAGAAAAAACTATACCATGGAAAAATGCTGCTTGAATGGCTTGCGCCAAAAACAAAATCCGATCTTTTTACCCTCTCAAAGCCAATCCGTGGTTTTGAGAAATTAACATACCAACAGCTAGAACATAACGTTTCTAGCTAGAATGCGTTTTAATACCGAGATTACCACAGAGCAAATATGCAGTTTTCAGAGGATCAGATCAAAGACGTACTAGAAGTCAAGGAAAAGCTGACATCTGAAATACAAAAACACAAAGAAGAAATCGAAATGCTTGAGAAGAATCTCGCATTAGTCAATTCCTTACTAAAACAACAAAGCTTTACCAAGGCATCATCACTAAAAGAAACAAGTCAAGTCCAAAAAGAAGACTATTCTGTGCCTCTAAAGAAAAACACCGACGGCTCCCTGATTGGAAATGCGCACATCAGCCCTGATCAAGTTCTAATTGTTTTAGACAATACGCTAAATCTCAAAGAAGACATGCATCCATTCAAATCGTTTTTCCTTGAGAGAATCATAGGCGAGATGAAGAAAAAAGACATTGCCGACATGGAAAAAGGAATCATAACGCAGGATTCCATGATAGACTGCCTTGTAAACAAGGACGGAACATCACTGCGAGAAATAATAATCAAGAACTATCGTCAAAAAGAGCGCATAAATGAAATCCTAAACACGGCTGCGTGGTCGCTCTCAAAGATGATAGAAAACTCCAAGTGATAAAATGGACAAAATAGTAGTTCTGGACTTTGGTTCTCAGTACAGCCACCTAATTTGCCGAAGAATACGAGAATTTTCAGTTTATGCTGAACTTGTTCCATTTGACATTCCAATTGAAAAACTAAAGGCAATGAATCCAAAGGGAGTAATCTTCTCTGGCGGACCATCAAGCGTTTACAACAAGGACTCGCCTCGCCCTGATTCCAAAATTTTTGATATGAGTCTGCCTTTGCTTGGGATTTGCTATGGTCACCAGCTAATAGTAGATAATTTTGGCGGCAAAGTAAAGCGTTCCAATAAAGAATACGGACATTCCACCCTAACAATAGACAACAACGCCAGCCTTTTAGGAGGGGTTGGAGACTCGCTTCGGGCATGGATGAGCCATGGTGATGAGGCAGAAAAAATACCAGACAATTTCAAGATAATCGGCCACACGGAACGATCGCATGCAGCCGCGATTGCAAACGAAAGCCAGTCAATCTATGGAATACAGTTCCATCCTGAAGTAGTGCACACTGAGAACGGTGTCAAGATTCTCAAGAATTTTGTTCTAAACATCTGCAAGGCAAAGCAGGAATGGACCATGGAAGGATTCATAGAAAAAACTGTAAGTGAGATCTCAAAAATAGACGGAAATGTCTTGTGTGGAGTAAGCGGTGGAATCGACTCTACGGTTGCTGCACTACTAATTCATAAAGCAATTGGAAACAGACTCAAGTGCGTATTTGTCGACAATGGATTGTTGCGACTAGACGAAGAACATGAAATAGAAAAAATGTTCAAGGACAACTTTGCAGTCAATTTTACCCCAATTAATGCAAAAAAGAGATTTGTTGATGGGCTACAAGGAGTAACCGATCCAGAGAAAAAAAGAAAGATAGTAGGTGAAGAATTTGTTAGAATTTTTACCGAATTTGCAGAAAAAAACGGCCCATTCAGATGGCTTGCGCAGGGAACTTTATACCCTGATGTAATAGAAAGTGGAGTCTCAAAGGGCCCTGCAGCTGTGATCAAGACCCATCACAATGTTGGTGGTTTGCCAGACTGGCTCAAGCTTGAGGTTCTAGAGCCACTACGAGAACTATACAAGGATGAGGTCAGAAAGGTTGCCGCAATTTTGGGCGTACCGAAAAAACTACTTATGCGACATCCATTCCCAGGACCAGGCCTTGCAGTTCGAATAATCGGAGAGATAACGGAAAAGAAACTACACATTTGCAAGCTTGCAAGCAAAATTGTGGAAGAGGAATTGGAGATATCTGGATGGTACGACAAGGTTTGGCAGGCATATGCAGCAGTAGGAGACGACAAGGCAGTAGGTGTGGTAGGAGATGAGCGAAAGTATGGAAACATTGTGATGATCCGGGTGGTAGAGTCAATTGACGCAATGACTGCGGACTGGACCAGACTGCCGCATGAAATATTGGCAAAGATCAGCAATCGCATAACAAATGAGATCGACGAAGTAACCTGGGTCTCATATGTGATATCAAGCAAGCCGCCTGCAACAATAGAGCCGCAGTAAAATTTGTAGTAATTTTTTTAAAACAAGAAAAATTGGATACCATGTGAAATCATTTTTCATAATTTTGTTTATTTTAGTATCTATCATACTAGTTCAGCAGGCACATTCAGAAACATCAAAAGAAAATCTCAGTAAAAAGCCAAAATTAGAGACAAAGGACACATTTAAAACATCCAACAAAGAGTTTGAGGCAAAAATCTCAAAACATTTCAAGGTAGAAAAAGAATGGAAAAAAATTAACTCCACATCAGCCTTTGAAACATGGATCAAAGTAAACGACTATCAGGTTGTAAACGGCAAAAAAATTTGGAACAAGGCAATTTTTAAGATCGACTCGGCAAAAAACTATGACAAGATAAAATCTGACAAAAAAACAGTCGTGATATATCCTACGTTTACAGATTCTGCATACAGTGAGCCTGGATTTTACACGTACTATAGAGGAGAATGTAATGAAAAATGCTTGACCATAAAAATACAAAATAATTTCTTGCCACAGGCAAATCCAAACGCGGTCCAAGTTCTGAAATTGCTTGGCTATTCATTTGTAACAGACATTGATGTGGACAAAAATCCTTCAATTCTTAGCAAATACAACAAAGTCATAATATTGCACAACGAATATGTTACAAAGAAAGAATTTGACGCAATCACATCGCATCCTAATGTGATCTATCTTTATCCAAACGCCCTGTATGCAGAAGTAAAACCAGATTATGCAAAAAACACAATTACATTAGTACGCGGGCACAGTTATCCAGAAAAAAGAATCAGCAATGGTTTTGATTGGAAATTTGACAATAGCAATCTGGAATACGACACAGACTGTAAAAACATGCAATTTTATAAAATCAATAACGGTTGGATGCTCAACTGTTATCCGGAAAACATCATCCACAAAAGCATGAAATTTCTTGAAATAATAAAGAAACTTTAGAATGCCACATACCACGATTAGACTGTTTAAAACGAAAAAACAGATGCATATAGAAAATATTTTGTAAAATATTATCGAGTAGAAATTGCTTCGACATGGAGAAGGTATTAGATGAATAAATTGATGATATTTGCAGTACTTGCAGGTGTGATGCTATTTACCCAGATCATTCCTGTTTATGCAGGCGATAGTGAGGCAAGAAAAAAGGCCAAAGAACGAGAGGAGCAACTTGCAAAAGAAGCCAAAGAGAAAAAACAGAAAAAGCTAGAAGATCAGAAAAAAGCACTTGATGCAAAGGCAGTTGCTGCTAAAACTGTCGTACCAAAAGGTAAAGCTGCTGTCGATTCTTCCAATGCAGCTAAGAAAAAAGCACTAGATGATGCAAAGGCAGCAATAGAAACTGCAAAGACAAAATTTGATGATGCGAAGCGAGCATACAAGCTGGATTCCAAGAATGCGACAAAAAAACAAAGCTTTGAGGATGCACAAAAAGCACTAGAAAAGGCCAAAATAGACAGAGAATTACTGAAATTAAAATAAATAGATATTCAAGAATCAAAAAAAGATCCATATCGATGAGTACGGCGCAAAAAATATCCGAAGCAAAAAAAATTCTTGCAAATCTAGAATCGACTGAAAAATTTGACAGTTTTGTAGGGATAATTCATGATATCTTCTTGCATTTGCTAGACGAATACAATGTCAAGTTCGGCCTCAAAATAGACAGAATTGGCCTTGAAAAATTCAAAACGGTGGCAAAAAAATCAGGCAATATTGATGCAATCAACTTTCTTATCTGGTATGAAAAAGAATACAAAAAACTCAGAAACGATCCCGAACTTGGCCAATTCCTAGAAAGAGAATACTCTGCGCCAAACGACATGGCACAGATTGGCGCAAGACTGCTGGATGAGGCAAAAAAGATAGCATATTATGCGTACGAGAATTTCTAAAGAAGCGCCGCACCAAACACGCCAGCAGAATCGCCTAGCTTGTTTGGTATAATTGGTGTGTCGATTAAGTCACTGAACACATTATTGTATACTGCTTGCTTTCCTTGTGTGTATAGAAAATCAATATTGGATAATCCTCCACCCAATACTATAACATCAGGATCCAAAATGTCAATCACATTTGCTAGGCTAGTACCAAAATTATCCAAAAATTCCTGCTTCCATTGTGTAGATTCTGAATTCTTAATTATTGCAGGCAGAGATTCTGTTTTGCCGGTAAGCTCTGTCCATCTCTTTTCCAGTGCCGGTCCGCTGATGTATGTCTCCACGCATCCGTGCCTGCCGCAATAGCACAGATTTCCGTTTTGGTGTAACGTGTGATGGCCCCATTCGCCTGCAATGTTTGTTCTGCCGCGGTGGATTTTGCCGTCAATTACTATTCCTCCCCCTACTCCAGTGCCCATTATTACGCCAAATACTAGACCATATCCTACAGCTGCGCCCATTTTCGCTTCCGCCATGGCAAAACAGTTTGCATCGTTTTCCATTGTTATTTTTTGGTGCAGTGATTTTTCCAGATCTTCTTTTAGTGGCATTCCAATCAGGCATTGTGTGTTGCTATTTTTGATGAGGCCTGTCTTTTTTGAGATTGTTCCGGGAGTACAAATTCCTATAGAATAATCATCAATGTTTTTTGTAATATCACATACCAGAGAAACAATCGAATTTACAATACTGGAATAGCCATTTTGCTGGTTTGTGGGGATTCGCTTTTTCTGTATTACATTTAGGGATTCGTCAAGGCAGACTGCTTCGATTTTTGTTCCGCCCAGATCAATGCCTATTTTGTGCACAAAAATCTATGATATGAATAATGTTTTAGGGTTTATTTTTTGCCAGATACTGCGATTACGTCGTCGATTCGCAAAATCATGCAGGCGGCCTCTGTTGCGGATTTTGAGATCTGCTCTTTTACCGCTACTGGTTCGACGATATTGAGTGACAGCATGTCGTCGATTTTTCCTTCTTTGGCGTTGATTCCAGCCCACTTTCTGCCGTTGCTTTGCCTTGCTCGCAGGTTTGCCATGGTGTCAATTGGGTCCATTCCTGCGTTTTCCGCTATTGTTAATGGAATTACTTCTAGTGCCTCGGCATATTTTCTAATTGCTAGTTGCTCCCTGCCTTCAAAGTTATCAGACCACTCCTTTAGCTGGGATGCCAAGTATGCTTCCGGGGCTCCTCCGCCTGCAACAATTGCTGGCTTTTCGATTACGTCCTTTACTACCATCAGGGCATCATGTAAAGAGCGGTCAACCTCGTCTACTACTCGCTGTGAGCCTCCTCTGACTAGAAGGGTTACGGATTTTGGATTCTTGCATCCTTCGATGAATACCCACTTGTCGGATTCCACCTTTTTTTGGTGCACTAGGTCTGCATGTCCTAGGTCCTTGTCTGTCATGTCATCCAGATTTGTGGTGATTCTGCCGCCAGAAGCCTTTGCTAATTTTGTCATGTCAGATTCTTTGACGCGTCTTACGGATAAGATTCCGTATTTTGCCAAATAATGCTGTGCGATATCGTCAATTCCTTTTTGGCAGATCAAAACATTTGCCCCAATTCTTTGCAGCTTGTCGACCATTGACTTGAGCATCCTGTTTTCTTCTTCTAGGAACATTTGCATCTGAGTTGGGTCGGTGATTCTAATTTCTGCGCTCATCTCTGTTTTTTCTACTTCGAGTGCCGCGTTCAGTAGGGCGATTTTTGCCTTTTCTATTTTGGTCGGCATTCCGCTGTGGACTACTTCTTTGTCCAGTACTATGCCCTTGACTAGCTCTGTTGCTTGGATGGAGCTGCCTGCCTTTTTCTCTACTTTGATGTTGTCAAGGTCGACTACGTATGTGTCGCCTTTCTTTTCGGCTACACGTAACACTGCGTCGACTACTAGTTTTGCTAAAACACCTGAATCTTCAGAGATTAATTTTGATTGCATGCTAGTTGTTGCTATTTTGAATAATGATTCCTCGTCTGTTGGCTCGATTTTCTTTGCAATTTGCGACAACAATTCCATGACTTTTTCTTGTGCCGCTTGATATCCTTCTATTATAACTGAAGAGTGGACATCTTTTGCAAGCAGCTCTTCTGCTTTTTCAAGTAATGCGCCTGCAAATACGACTGATGATGTTGTGCCGTCTCCTACCTCATTGTCTATGGTTTTTGAGATTTCTACCATCATTTTTGCTGCGGGGTGCTGGACGTCGATTTCCTTGAGAATAGTTGCACCGTCGTTTGTTATAGTGACATCTCCAATAGAGTCAACAAGCATTTTGTCTAGGCCCCTTGGACCAAGGCTTGTTCGGACCAGATCGGCTACTAGTTTGGCCGCCATGATGTTGTTTTTCTGTGCGTCCCTGCCTTTTTGCTGGAGGGCACTTTCCTTTAGAACCAGAACAGGTCCTTGTGGTGTTTGCTGAATTGAAGCCATGCTAGATGAAAAAAATCTTTGAAACCCTTTTTTAAAAGTTTGCTAGGCTAGTGCTGGGATGATAGATCTCTTTTTTACGTCAATAATTCCAGAATGTAGGATCCTAACTGACGGCAGGGCGAGAAACGGCAAAAACAGTGGCATTAGGTGCGGTCTTGGGAATTTGCAGCCGGCATCTCGCAATGTCTGGTTTAGGCTAGTGAATTTGACCAAAACATCATCAAAGGAATTTTTCGATATTATTCCAGCCACTTGGAGAGGCAAAAACGATACGATTTTGCAGTCCTTTACTATCACCATTCCGCCCTGATATTTTACCAGATGGTTTGCTGCTATTGTCATGTCTTTTTCTGTAGAACCGATAACAATTAGGTCATTTTCATGAAAGCTCCACGTAGATGCAAATGCTCCTACATCTGCCCCAAAGTTCTTCAAAAATCCTATTGCATGCTTGCCTGAGCCATATGTCCTATCAAATGCAGCTACCATCCAGATGTCTTTTTCTTTGGATGGTACAACATTTCCTTGTCGCACATCAAGTTCTGCAGTAGATAATTTTGTGATGATTTCGGTGTCCATTTCGATTAGGTTTGCGGTGACTGTCTTGCTTTTGCTTGGAATTATAAAATCAGATTCAGAGAATTTCTTTAGCTTGACTGTCTTTGTAATCCAGGCGGGCAGTGCATCTTTTCTTATCTTGGCCACAATGCTTCCATTTGATGCGACCAGCTTGCCGCCAACAAATACGCGTCTTGGTTTTTTGGCCAAGTCATCAAAGACAAGCATGTCTGCCAGCTTGCCTGGCGCAATTCCGCCAATGTCTTTGCTCATGTTGTAATAATCAAATGTTGTTTTGGATGCGCATGCTATTGCGTCGATTTTGTCCATTCCTAATGCAATTGCCTCTCTGACGCAATGGTCAATGTGGCCGTACTGTGAGATGTCAAGCGGATCTAGGCCGTCTGAGCAAAACATCAGCCTTGATAGATACGGCTGGGTTTGCAGAATTTGTGGTATGATGTTTTTTAGATCACGTCGAATAGAGCCCTCTCGCATCATCACCCACATTCCTAATCGGAGTCTCTCCATTACTTGGGAATAGTCAATTGGCTCATGACAGGAAAAGATTCCAGATGAAATGTACGCGTTTAGCTTTTTGTCTGATGCGCCTGCAGTGTGGCCGTTTATCAGACAGTTGTGGTCCAGCATTTGCGCAAGCTTTTTCATTGTTTTTGGGTCCCTGCTTGTGACCTTGGTCCATGAGAACACTTCTCCCAACCCCACAATTCCATCCAGATTTAGTGCTGACTT